>CAZMNL010000256.1:0-4994 GCA_964567525.1 uncultured Anaerolineaceae bacterium | reverse complement strand
TGGTACGGGCGAGCGTGGCCCCGCCACCTTGCAGGCCACCCATCTGCATGTAGACGACGATCTTGTCGTCATCCTGCGCGACTGCGGAACCACCGGCGGGGAAGGCCGCTACCGCAACGGCGATCACAAACAACACTACTATCAGCTTATATCCGAGTTTCATGAGGTAATGCTCCTTTTAACTATTCAAGCAATTTAGTTTTGGCTGTCGGTAGTAAAGTCACTGCACAGCGTTCGATAACGATTCCCTTTCCACTCATCGGACCAGCGCAAAACACCCCGCGCGGACGTTAACGCGCGCTTTCGGGTGGCAGCGACTCAGATGTCGTATCCGGGGATACAACGGGCCGGGCGATTGAGGTCCAGTGGCGGACCTTTTCGGCCAGCGCGCCCAGGTGTCCTTTATCCAGCACCGTGTTGATGATCACTGATGCGCCCATGACCAGGCCCTGGACCAACTGCGTCCAGAAGCCGCCAATCCCGGAGGCCACAACGCCGGCTTCCAGCGAACCGATCACGTAGGACCCGAAGAAGGTGCCCATGACCACGCCAACACCGCCCGCCATCGAGGTCCCGCCGATGAAGACGGCGGCCATCACTGGCAGGAGCATGCCCTGCCCCTGCGTCGGGTAAAAGACCTGCATCTCCATCGTCAGAATGATGCCCGCAATCGCCGACATCACGCCCATCAGGGTGAAGACCTGAATGCGCGTCCGTTCTACGTTGACACCCATCACGCGCGCCACATCGGGATTATCGCCGACAAACAGCACCGCTTCCCCAAACCTGTGGCGGTTAAGGATGATCCACAAGACGATGGTCAGCCCCAGCGCCCAGAGCGCCTGGGTTGGTATCCCGATCCGGCCCCGGCTGCCCATGCTGGGAATGATGCCGTAAATGCGGCCTGTCAGAATATCGTGGATGACGTTGCCTTCAATGCGGTTAATCGACGATTGCAGGCCATCCGAGAGCAAGACCGTCACGCCGTACCAGAAGAACTGCGCGGCCAACGTCGCCATAATCGCTGGCACACCGAGCCTTGCGATAAGCTGGCCGTTGATGTAGCCACACCCCGCCCCGGCGACAATCGCTGCGCCGATGGCGACCAGCGTCGCGAGCGACTGGTCCATCGAGTCGCTCAGGTTGAGGAAGGTATACGTGAACACGTACCCGGAAAAGGCAACCAGCGCGGGAAAGCTCAGGTCGATCTCTCCGGCGGCGATCACGAAGGTCAGCCCCAGGCCCAGGAGCAACGGCGGGGAAACCGTCTGTAAGAAGGACATGTAGATGCGTGGTTTCAGGAAGACATTGGGCGACGTTTGGATGAAAGCAAAATAGAGCAGCATCAGCACAATCGCAATCGGCAGCCCCTCGATCTTGCCTATTGTTCTCAGAACAGAGCGTAAGGTCTTCATCAGTTTTGCGTCTTCCTGCGGCCATGTGAGAAGTCGAGTAAAAATTCATCCAGTTCCTGGCGCGTGGTGTGGGCCTTTTCGATGCTGCCCACGACCTCCCCGCGATCCAGCACAATGAAGCGATCGGCGATTTCGTATACGTCCGCGATGGTGTGCGAGATGTAGACGCACGCCTTGCCGCCGCGCTTGATCTGGTGTACGAAATCCAACACCTTGCGCACTTCCTTCAACGAGAGCGCCACCGTCGGCTCATCCAGCACGATCAACTCGGCCTCGAAGTACATCGCGCGCCCAATCGCAACGCCCTGCCGCTCGCCACCGGAAAGCTTGCTGACCATTGAATCGACCGTGATCCCGCGCCCGCGAAAGCCAATCGTGTTGAGCATGATTTCCTGGGCGACTTCTTTTTCTTTTTTGACGTTGATGAAGCCGAGCGGGTAGGTGATGTTGCGTCCGATGAAGAAGTTGCGCCACAGGGCCTGTTTTTCGCCGAGCGACTTGTCCTGGTAGACTGTCTCAATGCCGTATTCGTGCGCGCGCTGCACACTGTAACGGCGAAAGTTGACTTTGCGCCCGGCGATGTACATGTCGCCGTTGGTGGGCCGGTGTACGCCGGTCAGGACTTTCACCAACGTGGACTTGCCAGCGCCGTTGTCGCCAATCAGCCCTACAATTTCGTTGCTGCCGACTTCGATGTTGACGTTTCGGAGGGCATTAACGCGACCAAAATACTTTTGGATATTGACCATTTTTAGAGCGGGCACATCTGCCACGAGAGACCTCCTTGCCACGCTTTGCTAAAGTAATCTAATATGTTAGCGCTATCACACCTCGCGTTACAGTCACCTGTGGGCGGGCGGGGATGCAGATTCCGGCGACGACAAGGTTACGGACTCGTTTTGCACGTAAAACCTTCCTGGTGTGCTGTTTGCACCGCTTCGCGTCGGATGGCAGCGGTTTAGGTGTCCAGACGTTGACGCGAGCATGTTAGCGCTCTCATGTTCCAGTATAATGTTTTTGTGTGTGCGACACAAGCACTTTCAGGCATTTGTTTGCAGACGCAACAAATTTCGCGGATTCGAAGACTCGACCGCGCACGTGGGGCGCGCCCCTACGCGATGTACATCGCGTCACGCGCGCTGTAAGCGCGCGTACCGGGCTTCGCCCGGAGGGGCGCGCCACGTGGACGATCACGCAAAACGCCCCCATCACAGCGTGAAGGGGGCGTATGGTTTGCCGTGTGAATGGGCGCGCGACTACATCCCGGCCAGCCGGTAGAACTCGTCGCGCAGCTCTTTGTCGTCGCGGAAGACGCCGCGCTTGGCGGTCGTGACCATGTTCACGCCGTGTTTCTTGACACCGCGCAGCGAGCCGCACATGTGGTGTCCTTCCTGCACGACCATCACGCCCAGCGGATCGAGATACTGCTCAATGGCGTCGGCGATCTCGTTGGTCATGCGTTCCTGGATTTGCAGGCGGCGCGCGAACATATCCACAATGCGCGGCAGCTTGCTCAGGCCCACGACCTTATCGCGCGGGATGTAGGCCACGTGCGTTTTGCCCACGAACGGCAGCATGTGGTGCTCGCACAGCGAGTTGTATTCGATGTTGGCGACCATCACCATTTCGCTGTCGCCGTATTCGACCTCAAACATTGCGCCGTTAATGATCGTCTCGACATCCTGCCCGTAACCTTCGAGCAGTTCTTCGTACATCTTGGCGACACGGTGCGGCGTGCGCAGCAGCCCGTCGCGGTTGGGGTCCTCACCGACGTGCAGCAGAATTGTGCGAACGGCGTCTTCAATCGCGTCGCGCGAGTCCACGACGGTCAATTCGCGCAGCATCATCTCGGCGGTTTCCAAAATCTCACGTCCGTTGCCGTTGTTAGCCATGTTTAATCCCCTCCTGTGCGTGTGGGGCAGGTGCTTTTATGTCCGGTTCGTCTGTTACAATATTTATCTTAGCAGGGCTACATTAGCCGGTGTTTAAAAATATAGTAGATGTTTATAAGATTTATTGTGCTGGGGCGGTCGGTCTGGCAACACCTCTCCCCGCACACGTAAAAAAAAACGACCGCACCGGGGGGCGGTGCGGTCGTCAGGCGTAACACACGTTTGTGCGTTATTTCCCGTTGTTGGCGATCCGCTTCATACCCTCGACCAGCACCTTGCTGACCTCAGGCCGCGTGAACTCGGCGGGCAGCATTTCGCCGCGCGCGAGCATATCGCGCACCTGCGTGCCGCTGAGGAACACCCATTCGTCTTTGCCGTGCGGGCAGGTCTTGGCGGAAACGACCGTCTTGCACTTGTGGCAGTAAAACGTGTGCTCAAACATCAGCGGCGTGATGCGCAGTTCGTCCGGCCCGAATTCGTCGAAGATCAACTGCGCGTCATACGTGCCGTAGTATTTGCCGACGCCGGCGTGATCGCGCCCGACGATGAAATGCGAGCAGCCGTAATTCTGGCGCGCGATGGCGTGGAAGATCGCTTCGCGCGGGCCAGCGTAACGCATCGCCGCCGGGAAGACGTTGAGCATCACGCGGTCCATCGGGTAGTAGGTTTCCAGGATCGCTTCGTAGCTGGCGATGCGCACATCGGCGGGGATGTCGTCGGACTTGGTTTCGCCGACCAGCGGATGCAGCATCAGCCCGTCGACGATCTCCAGCGCGATCTTTTGCAGGTATTCGTGCGCGCGGTGAATCGGGTTGCGCGTCTGGAACGCGACCACACGCCGCCAGCCACGCTCGCGGAACACCTGGCGCGTTTGCGCGGGCGTATAGCGGATATGCTGGAAGCTGGTTTCGACCTCGTAGGGGCGGTCAAAGACCCAGATATCCCCCGCGAGATAGGTATCGCCCTGCGCATAAATGCGCGCGACACCCGGATGTGCGTCTTCGGTCGTGCCGTAGACCTTCGCGGCCTCGGTTTGCTTGTCGTAGCGGAATTTCTCCGTGACGGTCAGCACGCCCAGCAGCCGTTCGCCGCCGTCTTCCAACTGTTCCGCCAGCGCGACTGTGTCGCCTTCCTTGATCTGCGTGGCGAGATCGTCATCCACAGCCAGGGCCAGCGGCACGGTCCAGGCCAGGCCGCCGCTCAGGCGCATGTCATGAACCACGCTCTTGTAGTCTGCCTCGCCCATGAAGCCGGTCATCGGGCTGTAGACGCCGGTCGAGATGCACTCGATATCGGCGACGTTCATCGGGGACAGCGGCACGCGCACAAGCTTTTGCGCGCGCTCGCGCATCACGTCGCGCAGGTCGCCATCCAGCAGCCGGTGAATCAGTACGCCGCCGTGCGGGGCAATCAGTCGAATACCGTTTTTTGGGTCTGTCATTGGGGGTCCTTCGGTTCCTGTTGCTATGCGCGCATCACCACCGGGTATGGGGCTGCGCGGCCTGTTGGTAGAATGTCCGGCGGAGCATTTTAACGCAGCACGCCCATTCTGACCAGCGCCGATGGCGACGGGGGGGCTACGAACGAGTTGGTGCTGTTGGCGAAATCAGTTTGCCGGATTCTCCGGGTGTGGTTTGTCATGTTTTCCAGGGCGGGTTTGGAAACCCGCCCCTACAAAAACAGGATC
>CAZMNL010000255.1:0-4995 GCA_964567525.1 uncultured Anaerolineaceae bacterium | reverse complement strand
CTACGGCCCCGCGTCAAACTGGTGGCGCGAACGGCTGGGCCAGGTCTATCTGCGCTCCGCCGCGCCGGATATCGTGCAACTGCTGAACATCCCGCGTCTTGTCTCGCCGGGCACGCCGTCCGGCACGCCGGTCTATGACGGCATCGAACGGCGCGAGGCATGGCTGACCTGCGACGCGGCGCACATCTACCTGCATGTGACGTGGAGCATCGACGCGCGCCCGCCCAGCGATCCACGCATTTTTGTACACCTGACCGGCGATCAACCGGCCCCGGACCCACCCAACGCCGACCGCCCCTACCCGGTCTATGGGCTGTACCCGTTCACGCAGTGGTCGCCAGGAGAACTGGTGCGCGACGATTACACGCTGCCGCGTCTGCCGGATAAAACCCAGGTGCGCTTCGGACTCTATGAGCAGGATGCAGCGGGCCAGTTCGCCAACTACGGCGAAACCGTCTTACCGGTCAGCGCGTGCGAACCGCGCGAATCCCAATAGGGCCAATTGGTATCATTCGCTATCGTCGCGCGGCGGTTCCCTTGTTATACTGAAGCTGCCAACTTATTGATTGAGCAGGAGTAGCCCTTATGCGCAAGTTTGTTTCCCGGCGTGTTGAAGCGGTCCCGCCCTCCGGCATCCGCAGATTTTTTGATATCAGCGCCGAAATGGATGATGTGATTTCGCTCGGCATTGGCGAGCCGGACTTTACCACGCCCGCCGCCGTGATCCGTGCCGGTATCTCCGCGCTGGAAGCAGGCCACACCCACTACACCAGCAACAGCGGCACCCCCAATCTGCGCGAAGCGATTGCCGTGTATCTCCAGCGGCTCTACGGCATCAGCTACGATCCGGGCAGCGAAGTGCTGGTCACAGTCGGCGTCAGTGAGGCGTTGTACCTGGTGATGAACGCGGTACTAGACCCGGACGACGAAGTGATCATCCCGCAGCCGAGTTTTGTTTCGTATGCGCCCGAAGTGATCTTCGCGGGCGGCGTCCCCCGGATCGTCGAAACGACGGTCGCTACCGGCTTCCAGGTCACGGGGCCGGATGTCGAAGCGGCGATCACGCCTAAGACCAAAGCGATCCTGATCGGTTATCCCAGTAATCCCACCGGCGCGGTGATGACGCGCGAGCGCTTGTTGGAGATCGCCGCCGTCGCTGCCAAACATGACCTGCTGGTGATTTCAGACGAGATCTACGACCGGCTGGTTTACGGCATCGAGCATACGCACTTCGCCCTGCTGCCCGATATGCGCCCGCGCACGATTGTGCTCAGCGGCTTCAGCAAGAGCCACGCCATGACCGGCTGGCGTCTGGGCTATGCCGTCGGGCCGGAACACCTGATCGCGGCGATGCGCAAAATTCACCAGTATACGATCATGTCCGCGCCGACCATCTCGCAGGACGCCATCGCCGCCACGCTGCACCTGATCGAAGACGAGGTGGAAGCGATGCGCCTGGAATACGACCGCCGCCGCCGCCTGATCGTCAGCGGCTTTAACGAACTGGGCCTGAGCTGTTTTGAGCCGCGCGGCGCGTTTTACGCCTTCCCGAATATCACTGCGTCGGGCTTGAGCGAGCAGGACTTCGCCGAAAAACTGCTGGAAGAAGAGCGCGTCGCCATGATCCCCGGCACGGCCTTCGGCGACAGCGGGGCGGGCTTTGTGCGCGCCAGCTACGCCACCGCCTACAACCAGATCGAAGAAGCGCTCGAACGGCTGCACCGCTTCATGCAGCGCTACGGCTGATCGCGCGCCGCAGCGACGACTCCCACCGGGCACGCCCAGACGGCAGCGTGCCCGGTGTTTGTTCTGGACGGCCCGTTGCCGAATGCCAGACTGTGAGATCACAGCGGCGACTCGCACTTAGAACGCACGTTCCGATTGTAAGTGCGAGTCGCATACCGGCCACATGCCACAGAACATAAAACGATCTTAGAACGCACATTCTAAAATGGGCATTTTGAGCTTCCAGATTCCAGGTTCGGGCGTACAACTGCCAACCTTAAAATTTCCAGGAATCACGAAAATTTTAAGGTTGGATATTCCAAAAATTTCCCACATTTCGCACAAACCCCCATATATTGGCCTGCCGCACCGCACCAACCCGTACTGCTAGCCCTTATGAACCCTACGACTCGGTTTCGCATAACGGGCTTTCAGACGATTCGACTCCACAGCCCGGACTCGATTCGCGCGAATCTTAAAATATTCAATTCTTTAAGGTTGAAACCCTTGAATCCGATTGAGTTTGAGGTCACCATTTGTTAAAATGGTTTTACTCTACAGTCGGGAAAAAAACGCCAGTTTCGGGGTCTGCGTAACCTCATACCCTTCTGCTCTGGTAGCGCTGGCGGAACAGCTTACACAAGTCACAAGCCCATCACTTCTATCCACCGGCAGGCGTCTGTGCCTGACCGTATGTATATTGTTCGCTTTTTCGAGCTACTGATTTCGAGGCCGCTTTTCCGATGCTTAGCCCACAAGATGCCTGGGATGCTACTCTGGACCAGATCGCGCTCCGTACCAGCCGTGCCGACTTCGACACCTGGCTGAAGGGGACCGAGCTGCTCGCCTATGCTGATGGCGAGTTCACGATCAAGGTTCAGCACGCCTTCGCCAAAGACTGGCTGGAGCGTCACCTGCTGAATGACCTCAACACCACACTGACAAAAACCTTCAAGCGGGTGTCGAATGTGACCCTGGTAGTACATTCGACACGGCACCGCGCCACGCCATCACTGAGCGACGCCGGGCCGCTGTTCGCAGCCCTGGCTGAGGCCGCCGGAGAACCCGCAGACGCCGGTCATAGTTCAAACAAGACCGATCCGGCAGCGGAAACGACAATCGATCCCGCGCCCGCCAACGATGCCTATATGGAATGGGACCCGCGCTATAATGATGTGCGGCGCACCGCCGATCTGCACAAAGTGCCGGATGACCCCGATCACATCCCGCTCAACCCGGTATTCACCTTCGAAACCTTCGTGACCGGTCCGAGCAACGACTTCGCCTATGCCGCCGCGCAAGCGGTCGCCGAAAATCCCGGAACGCGCTACAACCCACTGGTGATTCACGGCGGGGTGGGACTGGGTAAAACGCACCTGCTGCACGCCATCGGGCACCAGGTGAGCGAAGCGGGCCGCAGCGTGCGCTATGTCACCGCCGAAGCGTTCACCAATGAGGTTATCGCCGCCATCCGCGCGCGCAAGACCGACGAACTGCGCCAGCGCTATCGCAGCGTGGATGTGTTGCTGGTGGACGATTTCCAGTTCATGGCGGGCAAACCCAGCACCGAAGAAGAGTTCTACCACACGTTTAACGTGGTCGTCGGGCGGGGCGGGCAGGTGGTGATTGCCGCCAGCCAACCCCCGCGCCAGATTCCCGGCCTGGACGAACGCCTGTTATCGCGGTTGGAAGGCGGCCTGATCACCGATATTCAGGCTCCCGAACAGGGCACCCGGCAGGCGATCCTGGTGATTAAAGCCACCGCGCAGGGAATGGCCCTGCCGGATGACGTGGCGCGCACGCTGGCGCAGCAGGCCGTGCAGAACGTCCGCGAACTGGAAGGACTGCTGACCCAGGTGCTCGCGCGGGCGCAGTTGGGCCGCCAATCGCTGACGGTCGCGCTGGCGGAACAGGTGCTCAAGCGCAGCGGGGTGGCGCACGTCCAGGCTCCCGCCAAAGAACCACAGATTAACCGTATTCTGCAAGCGGCGGCACAGCATCACCAGTTGTCACTCGACGACCTGCTGAGCAAGCGCCGCACGCAAAAGATCGCGCGCGCGCGCCAGATTGCGATGTATCTCGCGCGCGAAGAAACCAGCGCCTCGCTGCCCCAGATCGGGGAAGCCTTCGGGGGGCGCAATCACAGCACGGTGCTGTACGGTTATAAGAAGATCGCCGAAGCGATCAAAGAGGACGGCGGTCTGCGCGACGATGTGGACAGTATCCGCCAGAGCATTTTTTCCACCGACTGAGCCGCACAGCCGCCCTCTATCGCACACAAACGCCGGAGATGCTCCGGCGTTTTTCTGTTGTTGGCCGTCTACAACCTGGGGTTATCAACAGGCCGTCCACGTGTTACCGGTCATGCCCCCATGTGCGGAACATATCCCACCCACCAGATATAGGGTCTGTGCGGCCCCACACTGCTGTAAATATACGGCCCAGCACAGCGCTCACGATTATGCACAGCGACCGCGTGCGGGATGGTCAACTGCCGCCTGTGTATAACGTGTAAACACTATCAACACCCTGTATAAAACTACTTATCCCACATATCCCACACACCACATATGGTGCTGAACGGGTACGATCCGGCGTATATATAGCCGCACCATCCGGCGCGCAAATTTCCCCGAAAACACCCTGTTGACAGTGTTGATAACCAGGCCGGGTTGTGCACAGCCAGAGTCTACCACTGTGCATAATGAAAACGGCCCGTGTGGGATATCAGTGGGAAATATACAGGGGCGGATAACAACACGGCCCCCATATCTCAGGCATACAGCACGTTTGAGATGGGTTTGTGGTGGGGTCCGCACACCTGTTCGTGGGTTGTCCACACTGTCCACAGGCCCTACTACGACTACTAATAAAAATAAGTAGTCCTGCTGAATGTGTACAACTATACAGACAGGACCGATCCCACGCGCTCCGGCAATTTCGACAGAATGCAGCCAGAATGGTGCTGTTTGGCTGGTTATTCTGTGCCAGTGGGCGTTACAATCAGCGCGCGTGTCAGGACACTGCCATCATAGGCGGGGAGGCTGTTTGATGAATGCGAACCTTGACAATTTGGACGCCATGCGCGGCGTTGATCGTGACGATATGCGGGGGCATATTGACCGCCTGGCGGACCAGTTCCAGAATGCCTGGGATGCCGCCCAATCCTATCCCCTGCCGGAAACGCACCAATCGCCGCGCCAGATTGTGTTGTGCGGCATGGGCGGTTCGGCCATCGGCGGCGACCTGATCGCCGCGTTGACCGCCGCG
>CAZMNL010000254.1:0-5043 GCA_964567525.1 uncultured Anaerolineaceae bacterium | reverse complement strand
GTGGTCGCGCCGGAAGTGGATACGCTCCAACAGGTTGGCAAACCGGCGCGCAAGGTGGACGCGCGCAAGCTGGCGCAGGGCAAACCCGCGTTCACCGACGATGTCGAGTTTCGCGGGACGCTGGTCGGCAAGCTGCTGCTCAGCCCGCACCCCCACGCGCTGATCAAACGCATTGATGCGAGTGCTGCGCGCGCGCTGCCGGGCGTCCATGCCGTGCTGACGCACGAAGACCTGCCGCGCGTGCCGTATACTACCGCCGGGCAGAGCGATCCCGAACCCGGCCCGCACGATAACTACAGCCTGGATTACAAGGTGCGCTTTGTGGGCGACCGGGTAGCGGCGGTGGCGGCGGAAACCGAAGAGATCGCCCTGCGGGCGCTGGAACTGATCGAGGTCGAGTACGAGCAGTTACCCGCGATCTTTGACCCGCGCGATAGCATGAAGCAGGGCGCGCCCGTGCTGCACGACGAGCCGGAAAGCTGGCATATCGAAGACAAGCAGCGCAATCTCGCCGCCGTGATCGAGTGGGAAGTTGGCAGCGTCGAAGACGGGTTTGCAGGGGCGGACCGTGTCTTCGAGGGCACATACTACAGCCCGAAGGTGCAGCAGACACCCATTGAGCCGCACGCGGTGGTCACGTGGTGGGATGAGGACGACCGCCTGGTGATCCGCACCAGCACACAGGTCCCGTTCCACGTGCGGCGCATTCTCGCGCCCGTGCTGGGCCTGCCGGAAAAGCGCATCCGCGTGATCAAGCCGCGCATCGGCGGCGGGTTCGGCGTCAAGCAGGAAGTGCTGATCGAGGACATCTGCGCGCACCTGACGATTGTCACCGGGCGGCCCGTGCGCCTGGAATACACGCGCGAGGAAGAGTTCTACGCCAGCCGCTCGCGCCACCCGATGTATCTGACGCTGAAAACCGGCGTCACGCGCGAGGGTAAGATCGTCGCCAACCAGATGTACGCGCTCAGCGACACGGGCGCGTGCGGCTCCCACGCGATGACCGTTGCCGGGAACACCGGTCACAAAGCCATGTCGCTGTACAACGCGCCGAACATCAAGTTCGTCACGGACATCGTCTACACCAACACGCCACCCAGCGGCGCGTATCGCGGTTACGGCGTGCCCCAGGGTTTCTGGGCGGTTGAACAGCAGATGGAATGGATCGCGCGCGAGATGGGCTTCGACCCGCTGGAGTTCCGTTTGCAGAACGCGATCAAGTCCGGCGATGAACACCCCGCCAGCAAAGCGTGGAGCGAGGGCCGCGAAGCCGAACCGGAGTTCATCCAGTCCTGCGGGCTGGCGGAATGCGTGGAGCAGGGCGCGGCGGCGATTGGCTGGGCGGACAAGTTCGGTAATGCGGCCTGGTATACCGTGCCGGGTAAGCCGCACCTGCGCCGGGGGATTGGTGTGGCAACCGTGATGCAGGGGACCGCGATCCCGCGCCTGGATATGGGTGCGGCGAGCATCAAGATCAACGATGACGGCTCGTTCAACCTGCTGGTTGGCGCGACCGATCTCGGTACGGGGTCGGATACGGTGCTGACGCAGATGGCGGCGGAGGTCCTGGGTTGCCCGCCGGAAGACTTCATCACCTATTCGTCGGATACAGATTTCACTCCGTTCGACAAGGGCGCGTATGCATCCAGCACGACCTACATTTCCGGGCGTGCGGCGGTGCTGGCGGCGGAAAAAGTCGCGGCGCAGATGCGCGAGGTCGCGGCGCAGATGTTGAACAAGCAAGCGGGCTTCGATCCCGTGCAGCCGGATGACCTGGTGCTGCGTGACCGCGCGGTTCATGCACCTGACGGGCGGCATATGTCACACCGCGAGATCGCGCTGTTCAGCCTGCACCATGAGGATCAATTCCAGATCATGGGCACGGCGAGCTATGTCAGCCCGGAATCGCCGCCGCCGTTCGCGGCGCAGTACGTGACCTGCACGGTTGATACCGAAACCGGGCAGGTGACGGTTGACGAGATGGTGATGGCCGTGGACAGCGGCGTGATCGTCAACCCGGTCACGGCCAGCGGCCAGATCGAAGGCGGCATGGTGCAGGCGCTTGGTTACGGGCACTGCGAAGAAATGGTCTTCGACGCGCGTGGACGCATGTTGAATCCGGATTTCACCACGTATAAGATTTACCGCGCGGACGAGATGCCGGAAATGGGCGTGATCTTCATCGAGACCTACGAACCGAGCGGTCCGTTTGGCGCGAAGGCGGTCGCGGAGATTCCGCTGGACGGCGTCGGCCCGGCGCTGGCGAACGCGGTCTATGACGCGGTGGGCGTGCGTATGACGCATGGCCCGCTGCTGCCGGAACGTGTCTGGCGGGCGCTGCGCGACAAAGCACAGGGGCAGGGCGCATGAGCGAAGATCGAGCCGTATTCGAGGCAGTGTTGACAGCTAAGCGCGAGGGACGTTCCGCGGCGCTGGCGACCGTGATTGAAACGCAGGGATCGGTCCCGCGTGAAGCGGGCAGCAAGATGCTTGTCTGGGCTGATGGCGCGATTGTCGGCACGGTCGGCGGCGGTGAAATGGAGTCGCTGGTGATCGGCGAGTCGCAGGTGGCACTGCGCGACGGTCAAACGCGCATCCTGGAATACAACCTCACTGATCTGGCATCCGGCGATCCGGGCATTTGTGGCGGGACGTTGCGCGTCTTTATCGAGCCACTGCTGCCCCCGCCGACGGTGGTTATTGTCGGGGCGGGGCATGTGGGTAAGGCGGTCGCGGAACTGGCGAAGTGGCTTGACTTTCGCGTGATCGTCAGCGATGACCGGCCTGGTTACGCCACAGCGGAACAGATGCCCGGCATGGATGGTTATCTGGAAGTGCCCCCGGCGGCGCTGCTCGACCATCTCGCCGTGAACGCGCAGACTTTTATCGTGGCGGTCACGCGCGGGTTGGTGGTCGATAAGGACCTGCTGCCCGCACTGCTGGCAACCGAAGCGCCGTATATCGGCCTGATCGGCAGCCGCCGCCGCTGGCTCATGACGGCAGAAGCGTTAGCCGCGCAGGGCATCAGCCGCGAGGCGCTGGCGCGCGTTCATGCGCCGATTGGCCTGGACCTGGGCGGCGAGACGCCAAAGGAGATCGCGCTGAGCATCATGTCCGAAGTGGTCAAGACGCTGCACGGCGCGACCGGCGAACCCTTGCAGTGGCACGAAAAACTTACCAAGCAGCAGGCCGGTGAATAACGGTATGGCGATCAAAATCCTGGCGGTCAGTGACGTAGAACTTCCCCAGATGCGCGATGCGCAGTTCTTGCTGCGCGAATATGCGGATGTGGACCTGCTGGTAAGCTGTGGCGATATGCCGGTGCATTACCTGGATTTTATCGGGTCGGTGCTGACCGTCCCCCTGTTTTTTGTGCGCGGCAACCACGATACCAACTACGTGCCGCCGAATCCGGGCGGGGATAACCTGCACCTGAGCTTTAAATCTTTCTGGGATATCACCTTTGCGGGTTTGGAGGGATCAATCCGTTACAGCAGGGGGGCGGTGCAGTACAGCGAGACTGAAATGCTTGTGTACGTGCTGCGCATGATGCCACGTATGCTGGTCAACCGGGCGCGGCGGGGTTTTGGGGTGCATGTGCTGGTGGCACATTCGCCGCCCAAAGACATTCATGACATCCCGAACGACTATCCCCACCGGGGGTTTCGGTCGTTTCGCTGGTTGATCCGCTGGGCGCGCCCGCAGTATTTTATACACGGACACGTGGATACCTGGGACCGGCGCAAAACGCGCAAAACCGACTATCTGTATACGACCGTGCTGAATATCAACCCGTACATGGTGCTGGATTTGCCATCCTGACCGGGCCGCGAAACTGCGCGGAGTGGTGATTTGTATGTTACTATAGCGCCAGTTCGAAAACCGTTGAGCGTTTAATTCAGATAACAGCGAAAAAGAGCGATGTGGCACAATTACTATAGCGTTACGTCAATAACTGAAGCACTGGACCTGTTGGACCGGCACGGCGCACGCGCGCGGATTGTGGCCGGTGCTACCGACTTAATCCTTGAGATGGAACGCGGGCAGCGGCCCAATGTCGATACGTTGATCGATATCACGCGCGTGCCCGGCCTGGACCAGATCACGCAGCACGGCGACGCGATCCGCCTGGGGCCGCTGGTGACGCATAATCACCTGGTGGGCAGCGACGTGATCGTGAGTCGGGCGCTGCCGCTGGCGCAAGCCGCCTGGAGCGTGGGCGCGCCGCAGATTCGCAATCGCGGCACGGTCGCCGGGAATCTGATCACGGCCAGCCCCGCCAACGACACGATCACGCCGTTGTGGGCGTTGGGTGCGACGGTTACGCTGACCAGCGAGCACGGCGAGCGCACGGTGGATTTTCCTACGTTCTACCAGGGTGTGCGCCGCACCGTCATGCAGCCGGATGAACTGCTGACCGCGATCACGTTCCCCGCGCTGGCGAAGCATGAACGCGGCATTTTCCTCAAGCTGGGTTTGCGCAATGCGCAGGCGATCTCGGTGGTGAATGCGGCGGCCATCCTGGGCTTTGACGGTGACACCGTTACGAGCGCGGTGATCACGATGGGCAGTGTAGCCCCGACGATCATTCGCGTGCCGGTGGCGGAGCAATATCTCACCGGTAAGACACTGACCGACGACGTGATCCGCGAAGCGGCGGGGCTGGCGGCCAACGCACCTACTCCGATTGACGATGTGCGCAGTACGGCGGTGTACCGTTCCGAGATGTGCCGAGTTTTGACCGCGCGGGCGCTGCGCGCGCTGCGTACCGGGTCGCAGCGCGACGGCTGGCCGGAAGACCCGGCCATGCTGTGGGGCGAACATCACGCCATCGTACAGAAATCACTGCCGGTGGTGGTCCGGCATGAAGACGATGCCGCCGATACGATAACAACAACCGTGAACGGCAAATCCTACACCGTGACCGGCGGGACCAATAAAACCCTGCTGCGCTTTCTGCGCGAGGATATCGGGCTGCCGGGCACGAAAGAAGGCTGTGCCGAGGGCGAATGCGGCGCGTGTACCGTGCTGCTCGACGGTGTG
>CAZMNL010000253.1:0-5049 GCA_964567525.1 uncultured Anaerolineaceae bacterium | reverse complement strand
ATCCTGAGTTCCACACTGGTCCAGGGGGCCGAGGCCCCGCCGCAGATCGTCGCGGCGCTGGACCGGCTCAACGCGCGCGACGATATCGACGTGATTCTGCTGGTGCGCGGCGGCGGCAGCCTGGAGGACCTGTGGGCGTTCAACGAAGAGCGCGTTGTGCGTGCGGTCGCGGCCTCGCGCTGGCCGGTCGTGGTGGGAGTCGGGCACGAGATCGACTTCACGCTGGTGGACTTCGCCGCCGACCTGCGCGCGCCGACTCCATCGGCGGCGGCGGAAGTGGCGACACCGGATGGGGACCTTTTGCGTACAGAGATTCACGCGCGGTCCGTGCGGCTGGGCGCGGCGATCCGTATGCAGTTGGCTGACCAGCGCCAGCGCGTGACCGACCAGGAACGCTGGCTCGCGCGGCTCTCGCCGCAGCACGCCATCCAGAGCGCCCGCCAGCGCATCGACGACACACTGGCGCGCGGCGCGGTGCAGCTTCGTTACACGCTGGCCCGTCGCCGGGACCGGCTGGACGCGCTGGCCCGCGCGCTGGATGCGGCGAATCCGGCGGCGCTGCTGGCGCGCGGCTATGCGATAGTGACGCGCGTGGGGGACGGCAAACGTGTGACCAGCGCCCAGGACGCCGGCGAAGGCACGACCGTGCAGATCGTGCTGCACGACGGCGACCTGACCGCGCAGGTCCGCACGCGGGCGATCCGCACGCGGGCGCTGCACGACGAGGCGGAATAAACGGCATGGAGCAGCAGGGATACTTTTTGAGGAATGTGAATGAACGCAGATAAACCGTTAATCGCCGGGCGTTACCGGCTCGACCAGTTGATCGGGCGCGGCGGCATGGGCGATGTCTTTCGCGGTACGGACATCACCACCGACATGACGGTCGCCGTAAAACTGCTGCATCCGGGCATTGTCGAGGAAAACCCCGGCATTGTGGACCGCTTCAACCGCGAGGGCGAGGCGCTGCGCCGCCTGAACCATCCCAACATCGTCACCATCCTGGATATGGTCGAAAGCGAGGGCAAGCATTACCTGGTGATGGAGTACGTTACCGGCGGCTCGCTGCGCGACCTGATCGACGAACACGAACGCCTGCCGATTGAGGGCGTGCTGAACGTCGCGCTGGACCTCGCCGACGCGCTCACCCGCGCGCACCGCCTGGAGATCATCCACCGCGACATCAAGCCCGATAACGTGCTGTTGGCCGAAGACGGCACGCCGCGCCTGACCGATTTCGGCGTCGCTTACCTGGGCGACCGTACCCGCCTGACTCAAACCGGCTCGGTGGTCGGCACGTATGCGTATCTTAGCCCGGAAGCCTGTAACGGCATGGTGCTGGACGAACGCGCCGATATCTGGTCATTTGGCGTGATGCTGTTCGAGATGCTGGCCGGGCGTGTGCCCTTCATGGAGTCCAGCACGGCGGCGATCCTGACCGCGATCCTGACCAAGCCCGCGCCGGACCTGGCGCGGCTGCGCCCGGAAACGCCGCCCACCCTGCTCAACCTGATCCGCTGGATGCTGGAAAAAGAACGCGAGCGCCGTATCAGCAGCGTGCGCATGGTCGGGGCGGAACTGGAAGCGATCATCCGCGATATGGATACCCCGCTGCGCGAGAGGGTCCAGCAGGCCGGGTATCACATGAGCGTCGGCTCACGCTTCGTCACGCCCTCCGACGAGCGCTCAACGGGCGAAGTACCCGCGATGGAAAGCAGCACGCCGGGCCAGACTCACGGCTTTTCGCTGTTCCCCGGCCAGCAGCAGACCGGCGCGCCGCCGTACCAGGGCACGCGCGCCTATCGCCCCGGTATGACGCCGGTCACGCCTGGCGGCACGCCGATGACCACCGCAGAAATGGCGCAGATCGCCACGCGCAAGTGGCAGTTCATCGCGCTGATGGTGATCGTCACCGTGCTGGCCTGCTCCACCGTCGCCGTGATCGCGCTGTTGTTCGGCCCGGAAGCCAGCCGCGACGACTCCGGCGAAGGGGCCGCCCGCAGCGCCACCGCCACCGGCCCGCCGCCCACCGTCGAACCGGTCGCGCCGGGCGAGATCATGGTGCTGGTGGCCCCGCTGGAATATGTCGGGGTGGGCGAGAGCGTGGGCGAGGTCAGCCGCTTTATCCTGGACGACCTGCGTAAATCGCTGCAAGAAACCGCGCCGTTCTCAAACCTCGTGGTGCGCCGCTATGCCGATGTGATCACCGGGGATGACCAGGCGCGCGCCGCCGCCGAAGCGACCGGGGCAACGGTCGTGATCTGGGGCAACTACAGCGCCGACCTGATCGAGGTCGAGGTGCAGGTGGGCGTGCTGGATGCGTTCCCTTACAGCGACTTCGAGCGCGCCGTGCTGGAACGCAGCGCCAATGTGCGCCTGCACATGACCAACGCCCGCAGCGAGTCGGTTGCGCCCTATGTGCTGAACATGATCAGTCTGCTGCAAGGCGCGGACGGCGACGGCTACGGCTCGATGCGCACCGGCGCGATCCAGGATTTGCTGGCGGTGGAACCGGCGGCGGTGGTCGGCAACAGCGTGTCGGCGCACCTGCACCGCGCGCTCTACAGCACCGCCCCGGCGGAGGCGCTGGAACACATCGAAGTCGCGCGCGAACTCGATGCCGGAAACCCGCTGCTGTACATCTTCAGCAGCATGATCAAGCAGCGCCAGCTTGACCTGGACGCCGCGCGCCGCGACCTGCAAACCGCGCAGCGCCTGGGGCCGCCGGACTGGGTCATGCCGACTCTGCTGCTCGCCAGCCTGACCGACGATCCCAGCGTGATCGACATGTTCGACACCGTGATCGAACAGCGCCCGGACGACTGGTTCCCGTACTTCTTCCGGGGCGCGATTTACTACGATGTTGGCGGGCAGGTGCCGGGGGCCTGGGACCTGGCGCGGCAGGACCTCGAACGCGCGATGGCGCTCACCGGTGAGGCGAATTTCCCGTACATTTACAGCGCGCTGCTGGCGCTGCACGAAGGCCGCCTGGACGACGCCGCCGAACTGGTCCACACCATCCTGACCGAGTTCCCCGATCCCGAATTCATGGAACGGTTGATCCGCGCGACGTTCGGCGAAGGCTTCCCGAATGCGTATTCGGCGACACTGTCGGCGTTTGTGAACCTGTCGCTAGGGCGCTATGACGACGTGGTAACAAAAACCGAAACGGCGCTGGCGCTCTTCCCGGAAATGGTCGATCTGCGCGCCATGCAGGGGATCGCGTATTGCAGCCTGGGCGACTATACCAGCGCGAATATCAGCTTTACGACCGCGCTGGCGCACGATCCCGACTTCACGCTGCTGCACCTGCTGCGCGCGTCCGTGCGGCTGGCGCAGGATGACGAACTGGCCGCGCGGCTGGATTTCCGCGCGATTGAAGACAGCCGCTACGCCAGCGCGTTTGTCCCTTATGTGGCCTGGGTGCAGTCCGGCGACCTGACCTGTGAAAACTTCGTCGGCCTGGATAACCCGATGTTCCACCCCGATCAAGGCCCCGCAGGCGGCGCGGATACTGCCGAAGCCACCGCCACGCCGCGCAGCGATCCCGCGCTGGCGGCGATCGAACCGGTCGCGCCGGGCGATTACATGATCCTGGTGGCGGACCTGGAAGCGGTCGGCGGCGTGGACGCGCGCGACGTGTCGCGTTTTATCGCCGAGGACCTGGAGCGCACCTTGCAAGAGGAAAATGCCTATGCAGCGGTGTCTGTGCGGCGCTATACGGGCGTGATCACCTCAGGCAGCGCCGCGCAGCAGGTCGCCGAGGCTGCCGGGGCGACTGTGATCGTCTGGGGGCGCTATTCGCCGGAAGCGGTCACGGTGGAAGTCCAGGTCGGCATGACGGACGCTTTCCCCTACATCGCGTTTGACCGCGCAATCCTGGCGCGCAGCGCGAACGTGCGTGTCGAACTGGCGAACGAGCGCCGCGAATCGGTGGCCGTGCCGGTGATGAGCGTGATCAGCCTGCTGGCGTTGGCCGACGGCGACGAGTTCGGGTGGACGCTGGCGCTGACGGTCATTGGCAGCCTGGACGTGGACACGGCGACGATTCAGGGCAGCAGCACGGCGGCACGGGCGCACCGCGCGCTGCTGCATTACGTCGAGGACACCTATGCCGCGCTTGGCGAACTGGACCGCGCGATTGCCGGGGACGGGGGTAACGCGCTGTTATACGTGCTGCGCAGCCTGACGCATTTACGGCTCGGCAACATGCGCGAGGCCATGCTGGATATCGACACGGCGGAGCGGCTCGGTCCCGATACCTGGGCCATGCCGCTGTATTTCACGCCGGAAGACGATCCCGAAGCGGCGTTTGCCGTCTTTGAGCAGCTTCACACGCTGCGCCCGGATGACTGGTTCGCGCACTTCCTGGAAGCGATGATGTACTACGAAGGGGTCCGCGACCTGGACGCGGCCCAGGCCCGGCTGGAGAGCGCCATCGACAACGATCCTGAGGCGAACCTGCCGTATATCGTGGCGATGCTGATCGCGCTGCGCGCGGGCGATGTCCCGCTGGCGCAGGATTACGCGGGCACGATCCTGACGGAATTCCCCGATCCGGAACTGACCAACCGCGCGCTGGGCGTGATCTACGGCGACTCGCAAACGGACATCCTCACCGGGCTGTATTTCGAAACCGGGACCAAGCTGGTATTGGGGCAGTACGGCGAGATTGTGCGTGATGGGCAGACCGCGCGCGAGGTGGTGTTCGGCGGCACAGCAGTGCCCGGCCTGCTGGGGGATACGATCTACAGCCTGAGCGACCTGTTTCTGATGGAAGGGATCGCCGCGTGCAACCTGCATCACTACGCCGACGCCGAAGAAGCCTACACCCAGGCAATCAAGTTCAGCAAAGATTTTGCGCTGCCGTATGTGCTGCGCGCGCAGGTGCAGCACCACATGGGAAAACGTGACGATGCGGCGCAGGACTACGCCGCCGCCCGCCGCCTGTCCCCCGGTGAGACGTTCGACCCCTGGATCGAGGCTGCCGAGGCTGGTGCGACGTCGAGCCGGAGGGCGAGCTCGTACAAGCGCGACGCGCTGATGCGA
>CAZMNL010000252.1:0-5064 GCA_964567525.1 uncultured Anaerolineaceae bacterium | reverse complement strand
GTGATCGGCGTTGTGGCGACAAATGCCACGCTCACTAAGGAAGCGATAAACAAGGTCGCGCAGATGGCCCAGGATGGGCTGGCGCGCGCGGTGCGTCCGGCGCATACCATGCTCGATGGCGATACGATCTTCGCGCTGGCGACCGGCAGCGCTGGCCCTGCCAATGCCAGCGTGATCGGCGCGTTTGCGGCGGAAGCCACCGCCCAGGCTATCTGGCGCGCGGTGCAGAGTGCCGCGCCGCTCGCCGGACTGCCAACCGGCGCGGCGATCCGCGCGCGTTGAAACCGGGCCGCGCCCGATTACACGTCGAAATACAGGCTCATCTCGTAGGGATGGGGCCGGTTGCGCACCGCGTAGTGTTCCTGTTCTCGCTTGAAGTCGATCCAGCGTTCGAGCAGGTCCGCGCTGAACACGTCCCCGGCCAGCAGAAAGTCATGATCGGCTTCCAGCGCGTGCAGCGCCTCGTCCAGCGATCCCGGCAGGTGTTTGATCGTGGCGCGCTTTTCGTCACTCCATGCGAACACGTCCTCGTCAATCGGGCCGAAGCCCGCTTCGGTCGGATCGATCTGGTTGCGGATGCCGTCCACCCCGGCGAGAAGCTGCGCCGCCAGCGCCAGGTACACGTTACAGGTCGCATCAGGGGGCCGGAACTCCATGCGCGCGGCGTCCGGCTGCGTGGCGTACTTGGGAATGCGAATCGCGGCGCTGCGGTTGCCCAGCGAATAAAACGCATTGACCGGGGCCTCGAAGCCGGGCACGAGGCGGCGGTACGAGTTCGTGCTGGGGTTGGTCAGCGCCAGCAGCGCCGGGCCGTGTGCCAGCAGGCCGCCGATGTAGTAGCGCGCAAGCTGGCCCAGGTTGCCGTAACCTTCGGGATCGTAGAAGAGATTCACGCCGTCTTTGAACAGGTGCTGGTGAAAGTGCATCCCGCTGCCCGCTTCGCCATACAGCGGCTTGGGCATGAAGGTCGCGGTTTGTCCGTTCTGTACGGCGGTCATCTTGGTCACGTATTTGACCAGCATGGCCGCGTCACCAGCGCGTACCAACCCCATCATCGCCGTTTCGATCTCCGACTGCCCCGGCCCGCCGACCTCGTGATGATGGTATTTGACGCCGACGCCCATTTTCTCCAGGTGGAGCGTGATGTGTGCGCGCAGGTTGTAGAGGTGATCTTTGGGCGGGATGGCGTGGTACCCGCCGTGCAGCGGGATGTAATGACCGTGACCGCCATCGGCACTGTTCCAGTCGGCCTCGTTGGAGTGCAGGCGATAGCTGGCGCGGTTGACGCCGTTGTCATAGGCCACGTCGTCGAAAACGTAGAACTCGAACTCCGGTCCCCAGTGGCTTTCGTCGGCAATGCCCAACTCGCGCATGTAAGCTTCCGCACGGATCGCAATATTGCGCGGGTCGTTGGTGAAGACTTCGTGCGTGTCGGCTTCCAGCGTGGTGCAGATAAAGCTGTAGGTGGGCATATCCCAGAACGGGTCCGGGAAGCCAGTTGTCAGGTCCGGCACCAGCACCATGTCCCCGGCCTTGACGTTCTTCAGGCCCACTGAAGAGCCATCAAACCCGATGCCCTCCTGCATGATCCTGGCGGTGAACTGGCTGGCGGGCACGGTCAGATGGTGCCAGCGCCCCCAGAGATCGCAGAACTTAAAATCTACCATTTTGAAGTTGTGTTCGTTGATGTGAAAACGGGCCTGCTCAAAAGTTTCAAACATATCTGGCTCCTGGCTGACAAAATCTATAGGACATTTTGCACAGCATAACAGCATCCGGCAGGGCATGCCATATCATAAGGCAGTACCCTGCAGGTCAACTCTCCTGAAAAAAATACCGTTGACCCCAGTGCGCAGATATGGTAAAAATAGAGCCACTATCGAGATGGCCCTGTAGCTCAATTTGGCAGAGCAGTTGACTCTTAATCAATTGGTTAGAGGTTCGAGTCCTCTCAGGGTCACCTAAAACGGCAGAATTCGAACATGAACCAGCTTGTGAGCTGGTTTTTGTTTTTTCGGCTTCGACGTCTGCCGCCTTTTGCGCTTTGCACGAGAGGTCGTGCAAATACGCGAAGGGGGGCTGCAATTCAATCCTCAACACCGTTCCTTCAGCGTCCACTACGATTCGCTCAATCACTTCACGTAGCAGTTTCTTCTGCTGTGAACGTTCCAACTTATGATATAGTACACCAATTTTCGAAATGATGTGTAAAGCCGCATCGAGATTATCCAGGTGGTAGGCGCTGTTACGCTCAGCGGCATCCCGATTTTCCTGTAAGGTGCGCCGCCGGTCCTGCCATTCGCGCCACAGTTCGTCCCATACCTTTTCAGTGATTTTTCCCGCCACAAACAGCCGAAGCGCGCGCGCTTCCTCTTCATCAACAGCTTTTAGAGCGGCTTCCAATGCTTGCTGTTGTGAGGGAGCAGCATGACCTAATTTTTCGGCGGCCTCTTCACGATAATACTGTCGAATGGCAGGCAGCAGATCGGGATGCACCTGGATGACTTCCAGCAATGCCGCGACATAAGCGTCAAGCTCGCTACATTGCAGGTTAACGCCACCTTTGGCCGTGTAGTACGATGTGCCCCCGTTCTCGCGGCCAGCGTTGGGCGTGGAGCCAGTGAGCCGAACCAGCTTGGTTTCATCCGGACGTTTCAGGTAGACCAAACCAGTCAACAGATATACGTGGCGGTGCTGGGGATTGGGAGAATTACACCGTTCCTTGAGTATCGCCAGACCTCGTTCGAATTCTTCGGTACTAACCAGTGGTGCCCAGTTTCCCCGGATGGTTTTGGGCGGAATCTCGGCTTTTTCGCTGGTCACCCATCCAGCGTAGGTCCAGTTGTGGAAAATATCGGATAACGTATTACGGGCACAGGATCGCTTTCCTTTGGGACTAATCTTGACAAAAGGACGCCCACTGCGCAGCCGATAGCCACGTTTATGCAATTCCTCGCAAATTTTCTCCAAGGTGTATCGATTGGTGAGCAATAAGTCCCAGGCCAAGCGCCAGATTTCCCAGCGTTCGGGATCAGGCTCAATCCACCGCTTGTAACGTCCAAAATCCAGTTTCTTGCTGCCCTCAGTGCGTTGTTCCCGGTTGAGATAACCATCTGGCGCGCGTCCAATATAGCCACCAAGCTCCTGTTTGGAATACATGCCACCCCGCACGCGCTCGCCAGTTTTCATGGATTCCCGGCGGGCCAGGGTGAACGACAGGCTGACCAGAATCCGATCATCGGGATCAATCGGGTCAAGATCGGAATAGTCGGCAAAACGCACGGCAACCCCAAACGTGTCCAGTTCATCGATAGCCGATAAAGCTTCGGCATCATTGCGTCCGAACCGTTCAGCATTTTCAACCGCCACGTGCGAGAACTTGCCAAGCCGCGCATCCTGCAACAAACGCTGGTACTCGTCGCGGCGAGCACTCACTCGTCCGGTGTGATTGTCGATGTATTCACCAATCACCGGCAGCTCTGAGTTATCCAGCAAAGCCCGCTGAATCGCCAGCCGCTGCCGATTTTGGGAGTTGGCCGGGTTTTGGGCTTCCTTATCGCTGGTTCTCAGATATATGGCCCAACCGGGTTGCGGATTGGGAGATAGTTTGCTGCGTTTTGCCATGATTCACTCTGTTGGTCTGCCTGGAAACAGAATACACCGAAAACTCAGCGCTGTGTTTTTTCCGCTACTTGACGGTGCTGGTCAGTCTCAGCTTCTGGTTGATCGGCTTCGGTCAACAATTCGGCTACCGACCAGATGCGGTCGAACATCGCTTTGGCGTTCTTTTCTGTCAATGCTGCCGGTTCGGATACGGGCAAAGAATTGGGCAGCGATTTTGTATCCTTGCTCATGGTCTGCTTTTCTCCGATGCAAAGCATTCGTATACGCTATCCCCAGACTATCATAGTGGGGTAGGGCATTTGATGTAGGATTACGGATTTCGGGATGTAAACCTGACAACTTTTTCGAGCAGTTTTACGGGTTACGGGAAACTGCCCATATTTTTCGCTTTGATGCAGCACATCGTGCGGTGTACTGGTGCTTGCTGATTGATTTTCGATAGATGTGTTCAATGTGATACTCCCGGATACATGTTCATGCGCTCAGTGTATCAAATGGAGCGTGCCCACCATGCGAAGGTTTACCGATTCTGGTAGGGAATTTTGCCCGTCTGGAGAGGTAAATTTCCCGATCTGCCGTAATTTGAGGGAACCCGCAAATGCATGGCCCTCGCCGGTGTTTTCTGGCTGTCTGATCTGCTGCCAAATTCGCTCCTGTCACTTGTTGCTGTGGTCAATGTGAATTCATTTGTTACCAACATACCAAAGTAATCTCCGCTGAGATCGGAATTTTACCGATTTTGAGCGCAGTTTTTACCTGTCTGGCGATGTAAAATTCCGAGGCTATCTGCAATCTCTGCAAAAAACAGCTTCTGCCACGGGAAAAATGCTGCACAACAACATTAAACGTGCGAGGAAAACCTGCGAGTCAGTGAGCCGTGTTGCGGGTTCCCGATCTTCTCCTGCTCGCACGCGCGAAACTTGGATCAATGCCCTGACCGTTCTATACTAATGGCGTGTAACCGCTCACACGATCAGGAATAGACCATGCCAACGCTTTTCATCTCCTACAAACGCAAGACTACCGCCATTGCACCGCTCATGGACAGACTGCGCGCGGCGAAATATCGCCTGTGGTTCGACCGCGACGAAATCCACCTCGGCGATCCCGACTGGCAGGCGCGCATTGATCGCGGCCTGGAAAACAGCGGGGGCATGATCCTGGGCATCACGCCCGCCGCGTGTGACTCCGAGCCGATCCGCTACGAGGTGCGCAAAGCGCGCGAACTCAACATCCCCATTCTGCCGGTGATCCTGGAACGCATCACGGATTACGACGAAGTGATCCGTAAACTGGGATTGGCGGAAAAACAGCATATCGAAGACTTCACCGATGCGGATCGCTGGGAGGAAAACTGCGCCCGGCTGCTGCGTGACCTGCACGCGCAGGGCCTGACCGTAACGCGCCACGACGAGCGCGCCCAGCGCGGCGAAGCGGCCT
>CAZMNL010000251.1:0-5104 GCA_964567525.1 uncultured Anaerolineaceae bacterium | reverse complement strand
TTCGCTGTCAACGCGCCGGAATTATACCAACCGGGGCACAAATGCGCGACCGGGGCGGATTGTAGCCGGGGTAATCGCTTCAAATGTACTGGCCTCACCCCCCCCTGGCTCCCCTCTCCAGCCGAGCTAGAGAGGGGGGAATCCGGTTATCACGCGCCTGAAAGTCCCCCTCTCCATTTCGAATGGAGGACGTATGCGCAGCATAGACACCACGAAGAGATGAAAATGAGCGGTGATCGGCCCTCGTCCGACGGTCAAACCGTCGGGCTATACACCTGCTGGACCGCAAAGCGGCCCGCTGATCGCCTGTTTAGCCCCGTTTACGGGGTGACCCGGCGTTGAAGCGATTGCCCTTGATTGCACTGATCGGCTTTCTTGCCCCATACACGCGGCGCTAATTGTTCTCCGGATTGGCCGGGCGGCTGCGGATCGCCTCGACTTTAGCGCGCAAACTGTGGGCGTCGCGGTCATAGGGGTTGTGGTGCAGCGCGCGCGTGAAGGCGTCGAACGCGGCATCCCATTCGCGGCGGTCCACGTGGATCAGGCCGACGTTGTAATGCACATTCGGG
The DNA here is from genome assembly GCA_964567525.1 of uncultured Anaerolineaceae bacterium. GTDB lineage: Bacteria > Chloroflexota > Anaerolineae > Aggregatilineales > Aggregatilineaceae > CAYRNY01. Next base: position 4,535 of record CAZMNL010000251.1, on the reverse strand, counting down.
TAAGCGGCGTCCAGTTCGATCACGCGCTGGTAAGCCGCGAGCGCTTTGTGCTGCTTGTCGCTGGTGGCTGTCACCAGCTTGCCCAGGTACGCCGCCGCGAGATTGGCCCACACGTGCGGATTGGTGGGGGCCAGTTCGGTCGCGCGTTCCAGCAGCGGGACGGCGTGCCGGTGGCGGCCTGCCAGGATGTACGCGCCGCCGAGATTGGTCAGTACGTTGACATCCTGCGGGCGCAGGTCGCGGCAGCGTTCCAGCAGCGGGATCGCATCCTTGCCGTTTCCCTGGGTGAGCAGCGCGGTGGCGCGGCCCATCTGGTCAGCGAACTGGCGCTCGGCCATTTCCCTGAGCTGGGCATTCAGGCGTTCGGATTCGTCCTTGTGCGTGTTCGTCATACGTGAATGCTCTCCGGTAAAACTTGCTGTGGGCGCGGGCCGCAGGGCACAAAACGTCGCCCGACATAACCATCCTGTCGGGCGACGGCAACAGCAGGCTGTGCAGCCGCAGCCAGCGCATTACCACACTGGGTTAATCGTCGTCGTAATCGTCGAAATCGTCGTCGTCGTCGTCGTCCTCATCGAGCAACAACTCTAGAATTTCGTCCTCGTCGAGATCGCTGAGATCGTTCTCGTTGAAATCGTCATCGTCGTCTTCGTCGTCGTCGTCCTCGTCGTCGTCGTCCTCGTCGAGGTCATCCAGGCTGAGGATGTGCATATGATCGTCGTCCAGTTCGCCATCCAGATCGCCGAAGTCGAACAGCGGCAGAATATCATCGCCGACGAGGGTCGCCGCGCCTTGCGCCTCGGCGATCACGTTGGTCAGTTCGTCGTCGCCGGTTTCGTCGGCGAGCGAGGCCAGGTTTTCCAGCACGCCGCGCGCCTCTTTGCCGCCGATCTCGCCAATCGCCCAGATCGCCATTTCCTGAATCTCGCGGTCGCCTTCGTAGGCGAGGTCTACGAGTTTGGGCAGGGCCGGGCGCAGTTCGAGTTCCCCGGCAGCGCGCGTGGCTTCGTAGCGCATTTCCGCGTATTCGCTGCCCAGTTCATCGATGATGATCGGCGTCCACACGTCATCGCACGAGCGGCCCATCGCAAACAGCGCACTGATGCGCATGGGCAGGTCGTCGGCGTAGTAGGCTTCGCGGATCAGTTCGATCACGCCGTCGCGCCCGCAGTTACCGAGTCCCTCCAGCGCGCGGCGGCGCACGTCGAGGTCTTCGTTCAGATTGTTGTACAGCGCCCACAGCGTATCCTGCAAGCGCAAGTTCAGCGCGGCGGGCAGTTTGCCGAGTTCGCCTTTGAGCACGAACGGAACCAGCGCTTTTGCAGCGGCGGCGCGCACTTCGGAGAGTGGATCATCCTGGACGGCGACCATCAGGTCCTCGACCACGCGGTGCGGGCTGTCTTCGATGACGCCTTCCATCGCGGATTTGCGCACATCGGGGTCGGCGTCTTTGATCGCCGCGTTAATGATCGGGCTGAAATCCAGGTCGAAGTTCGTTTCGCCGGTTTCGACCAGCCGCGCGATCAGCTTGCGGCGGCGCTCAACCGGCAGCGTGTCCCACACGTCGCGGAACGTCTGCAAACGTTCACCCGCCAGGTCGGACAGGCCGTAGACCATCTCGGCGGTGAACGGCGCGTCCAGGTCGCGCAGGATCGCGATAGCGTTTTCGAACTGGGCGGCGGCCTGTTCTTCGGTGAGTAACGGCTTAAGCATGGTTCTTGTTGCAATCCCCTTAAAAAATAGCGATCCGTTTCAGCCGGCGGCTCAAGGCAAACGGCGACTGGGTTTGGTAGCGTCTCACACGCGCGATGAGCGGGCCGCTTTGCGGTCCAGCAGGTCTGTAGCCCGACGGCTTGACCGTCGGGCGAGCGGCGATCACCGCCCGGTTTACAGCTATTGTACGCTAGGGACCGCCCGTGATGTCAATAGGGTTGACGATATCGTTGATCACCGTGAAGAAGATCAGGCCGAGCAGCAGCAGCACGCCGATGAAGTGAATCAACCCTTCGCGCTCCGGCTCCATCGGTTTACCCCGGATCAACTCGATCACGACGAACAGGATACGGCCCCCATCCAAACCGGGAATCGGCAGCAGGTTGGTGATCGCCAGCGCGATGCTGATCAGCGCGGCGAACAGCACAATCGGGTACATTTCGCCTTCGTCAAGCGTCTGCTCGAAGACCGGGCCGCCGATCTGACCGATGCCGACCGGGCTGACCGGGCGCGCGGCGGACGGTTCCACATCGCCGGAGAACAGGTCGCCGACGAATTCGTACATCAGCACGTGCATGTCAACAAACTGGTTCACGCCGGTTTCGAGCGCTTCGCCGAAGGGCAGCGCGCGCGTGTAGGTTTCGGTATCGCGGTTGACGGCGGTCAGGCCGATGGCGGCGGGCTGCACGCTGGTGATGCCGATGCCGATACGCACAACGCCGTCGTCATCTTCGCGCGGGGTGACGGGAATTTCGATCCGCTGTGTGCCGCGCAGCACGGTGACGATCATTTCCTGGTCTTCGTGCGCCTGGGTGTAGTCCTGTAACTGCTCGATGCTGGTGATCTCGATCTCGTTAATCGAGATGATCAGGTCTTCCGGCTCGAACTTCCCCTCGGCGGGCATATCAGCGCGCACGGACGTGATATACACGCGCTCGATATCGGTGTTTTCCTGCGGCGTGGCGATCAGCGTCGTGTCGAAGGTCTGGCCGTCGCGCTGAATGGTGAGCGTGACCGGCTGGTTGGTATAACCGGCGATACGGTCGTTGAATTCGCTCGCCGATTCGACCTCGCCGCCATTGACCGCCAGGATAATGTCACCCTGTTCCAGCCCGGCCTGGGCCGCCGCTGAATCGGCTTGAATGTCGTAGACGGTCACGTCCGCGCGGGCGAACGGCTGCCCGACCAGCGCGACGAGAATGAACAGGACCAGCGCGGTGACAAAGTTGATCCCCGGCCCGGACGCCATGAACAGCATCCGCTCCCAGGGGCCAGCCTGGAAGACGCTTTTGGGATTCTTGATGCCGCGTTCTTCGATCTCGCTGCGGTCGGTGGTCATTTCGTCGTCGGTTTTGGGCCGGACAAAGTCCTCACCGTAAGGGCGCACAAAGCCGCCAATCGGCAGCCAGTTGAGCGTGTAGATCGTGCCGCCGCGCGTGAACAGCGTGGCGGCTCGCGGCGGGAAGCCGATCCCGAATTCCAGCACGGTGATCCCCACGAGTTTCGCGGCGATGAAGTGCCCCAGTTCGTGGATGATCACCAGCGGGACCAGCACGAGCACGAAGGACGCCAGGCCCATCAAAAAATCAGTCATCAGCGTATTACCTCTAGTCTGCCCCCAAGCAATAAGGGCGTCGGTAGAGCGGACGCCCCTGGGGTATGGTGTCGTGATGAGATTATAGCTACCGGCCCCGGCAAGGGCAAGGGTGCGCCGGGATTTTTTAACGCGGGTCTTATTCAGCGGTTAGCTTTAAGCTAAAGGCCGGTAGTGTGCGGTGACAGATGCTGTTGGCGAATCGAATTTGGCTTTGTTCACCTCACCCCAAAACCCCTCTCTAGTACCGCACGGCAGAAGTCCTACACCCGTTGTAGGGGCGGGTTTCCGCGAACCTTCGGTTCGTCCCCGCCCAGGGCGACTTTGGAAAGTCGCCCCTACAAAAACCGCAGGGCTGCGGGGTTGTATACAATTATCTCAAACTTGCGCAGCGTGCGCCCGTACACCTGGGGCGGGTGATGATCGGATCGCGGCTAATCGCTAACAGCCAACCGCCAACCGCTACTGATACTGATCGTCTTCGATGTACTCCACCGCGTCGAAGGACTCATCCGGCGCGTAATCCGGTGGGGGCGCGGCGCGGCGTTGTTGGGCGGGGGCGCGGCGCGGCCCGGCGGGCTGCGCAGCGGCGGGTTGGGGCTGCGGCGCGGCGCAGTACGGGCACAGGTTCCAGGGCAGTTCGAGCAATGCGCCGCAGTGGGCGCAGCCCTTCTTGAGCTTGGTGTGGCAGTACGGGCAGACCTGCCAATCGTCTTTGATGGGACGCCCACAGCCGGGGCAATGCGGTTTTTGCTCAATGTTTTGCAGCAGCGCCTCTTCTTCAAGCGAGCGTTCGTAGGCTTCGGCGAGCGTTTCCTGCGGGCGCAGCATAACGTAGATCACCACCCCGAACAGCCCCAGTACCGCGACCACGAGACTCGCGGCGATCTGCGCCAGCGGATCGCGGGAGCGCAGGCGCATGTCGCGCCAGGTCCACAACACGAGCGCCAGCCACGTTGCAGTAACCACCGCGCCGGTCCCGGTGATGCTGTACAGTAAAATGGCGTTGATCGTCTCTTGGTCCAGCGTCATCGCTGAGTCTCCCCGCTGCGTGTGATGGTTTTCTGCGCAGATCGTACCACGCTGCGCCGGAATGGACTACTATAGCACGCGCGAGATCGCCGGGCAATTGGCGCGCAGGTGCGTTTTCAAATTCGGGGCAAAAAGATACACCACAGAGATTTTTAAGGAAAAAAGAGGCTGCCAGAGGGTATCTGTTCCGTGAACG
>CAZMNL010000250.1:0-5109 GCA_964567525.1 uncultured Anaerolineaceae bacterium | reverse complement strand
GCTGCTGCTGTTGTGGACGCTGGCTAACTATTACGCGGCGCGCGGGTTGATCCTGGGGCAGGTGAGTCACTTGATCTATGTGATGCAGGTGTTGGTGCTGTGGGCGCTGGCCCGGCAGCGGGATACGCTGGCGGGCGTGGTCCTGGCGATCACGACGATGAAGCCGCAAATGGGTTTTTTGCTGGTGCCGCTGCTGGTATTGTGGGCGGTGCGGGTCCGGCGCTGGCGCTTTGTGACGGCGGCGGCGGGCATGTGGCTGGGGCTGATGGCGCTGGCGTTCGCTTTGCAGCCGGACTGGATGGCGGGCTGGCTGAACCAACTGCGCGACTACCCAAACTACACCGAAATCGGCGCACCGACTGAGATTTTGATGCAGGACGCGCTGGGCCTGGGCGCGGTTGGTGTGTGGGCGGCGAATTTCCTGCTGTGGGCGGTGCTCGGTTGGGCGTGGTATGGGGTGCTGGTACGCGGGCAGGGCGAGCGTTTCGACTGGGCGCTGATGCTGACGCTGACGATCACGCACCTGTCAGCGCTGCGCACCGCGACGCCGCACTTTGTGGTGTTTACAATCCCGCTGGTATTTTACCTGAAACAGCTTGATCGCTGGGCCGCGTGGCGCAAGTGGATCGCGGTGCTGCTGGTGGCGCTGTTGATCGTGCCCTGGGCGCATTTTATTCTCACAGTGGCTCCCAATGCCGCCGAACATGCGTCATTGTACCTGCCGCCGTCGTTTACCCTGTTGGTGCTGCTGTGGTTCACACGCCGCCTGTGGTGGCAGACACCGTCCGTGTTGTTGGCGGGGAACAGGGGCGAGCCTTCATGAAAATGATCAGCCGTGTGTCTGCTCGCGCGGTGCGGCCTGTACCTGCATGGGTTTTTGTGGTGTTGGCGGTGCTGATTGTGGCGGTGGTCAGTGTGCAATCCGTGCAGTTCGGGCACCGGAACTACCGCGAAGACGAGATCAATACCCTGTATGCTGCGCGCTTATTCTCGCCCGCTGAAGTTACCGAATGGATGCTGTTCGGCGGCGTTCACCCGGCGGGATGGCGTCTGCTGGCGACCGAATGGGTTCGCGCGTTTGGGGCTGCCGAGCCGGTGACGCGGTATTCTTCCACGCTGATTATGATGCTCACGCTCGCGCTGGTGTTCCGCTTAGGGCGCGATTTGTTCGATTGGCAGGTGGGGTTAATCGCCGTGCTCGTCTTCGGTGCGCTGCCTTACGTGAAGTTCTACGGGCATGAACTGCGCCCATATGCCCTTGTCGCGGCCAGCGTGACTGGTATGCAGGTGATGCTGCTGCGGTGGCTGCGCTACCAGGATTTTTCTGCGGCACTGGCTTATGTGGGTTTGGGTGTGCTGGCGCTGCACACGCATTATTTTGCGTTGTATTTTGTGGCGGCGCAGATGCTCACGCTGGTGCTGCTGGTGCGGTGGTCTGCGGGCTTATCCCTGCGTGCGCTGGGGCTTTTTGCCGCGCTGGGGATCGCGTTCCTGCCGAATGCGCTATCGATTCTACACGGCGTGCTGGTGGTACATGGCGAAGGGATCGGTTATGCGCTGCCGAATAATTTACAGGGTTTAGTGCTGTTGAATCAGGATATGCAGGGCATTTTTGTGTTCTGGCTCTGCGGCCTGTTGATCCCGGTCGGGATCGTGTATCCGTTCAGGAAAGGGGAAAGCCGGACTATCCCCGTGATGCGGTTTGACCCGGAATGGCGGCGCTGGTATCTGATCCTGATGGTGGGCTTTGCCACGCTGCTCGCGTTTACCGGAAATATCCTGCTCAGGAACCTGACTCCGCGCAATATGATGATTATTGTACCGGGGCTGGCGGTGTTGGCCGCCTACGAAATCCGTGCCTTTCATCCCCGCGTTCGTGCGGTGCTGATCGCTGTCTTTGTGGTTATGGGCCTGTTGATCTTTCACCCCTATGCACCGGAAATACCGTACCGCGCGCTGTCGGGGGCTATTTCTGCTGAAATAGATGCCGGTGATGCGGTGATCATCAACGTGAATCATCGCGGAGCGGCCACGGCAGCCGTGGCCTATGACCTGCTCAGACAGTTTCCCGATACAGTGACTAAAGATAACCTCTTTATGCTCACCGAACCGGGAATCGATGGAACATTTGTAGCGGCAGGGGAGTCGCTCTTGATTTACGCCGAAGACACGCCAGCCATGCGCGCGAACCTGGACGCCGTGTTGCAATCGGCTCGCCGCGTGTTTTATATCGGCTACTACGGCCCGCCTTTCTATGAAGACACGCCGCTAAGCGATGGTTTGATCGCCCGGTTGGAAGCGGACTTTATCCCGGTGCGAACGGATCAATGGCGGGTCGAGATGCCCGATTATACCCGTGCAGAAGACGCTTACTACGTCGTGAGCGAGTACCGGCGTAGAGGGGGCGAACAATGACGCGGCGCGTGTATGTGGTTGTGTTTGGAGTGGCGCTGCTTTGGGCGGGACTGCTCGCCGTGCTGATCGAACAGCCCGGCTATACCGACGCCTACTACTATTTCAATGCCGGGCAGCGGCTGGCACAGGGAGACGGGTTGACGGACACGTACCTGTGGGTGTACTTCAATGCGCCGGAATCTCTGCCGGGGCCGAGTCACGTGTACTGGATGCCGCTGGCGTCGATGGTGTCTGCTGCGAGTATGGCGGTGTTTGGCGCGCATTTCGGCGCGGCGCAGGTGCCGTCTGTGCTGAGTTTTGCCGGGCTGGTGCTGGTCGCGTTCTGGCTTGGCGCATATGTCGGCGGGAGCCGTCGCCATGCGTGGTTGGCGGCGCTGCTGGTCATGTTCAGCGGCTTCTTTACGCCGTTCTGGACAACGACGGACACTTTCGCGCTCTATGGGCTGGTCGGGGCGCTGGCCCTGATCGCCATCGGGCACGGGCGCAGCGCGGACGATTGGCGCTGGTACGCTGCCGGGGGCGTTTGTGCAGGGTTGGCGCACCTGGCACGCGCGGACGGGCTGCTGCTGGTGGGCATTTTGCTGATCGTGGCGTGGATGCCGGGGCAGGCGTTCAGCCGCAAACACGGCATACGCGGGATGTTCGCCGGGGTGCTGGCGTATTTGTTTGTGATGCTACCCTGGTTCGCGCGTAATATGTCCGAGATCGGTACGCCGCTGCCCATTGGTGGCACGGATACGATCTGGATGCGCAGCTATAACGAGCTGGTGAATTATCCGCCCGGCGTAGAAATGTCACATTTCTGGTCCTGGGGTCTGGGTCATATCCTGCAATCCCGGCTTGAGGCGCTGGCGAACAATCTCGGTACCTTCATCGCGGTGGAAACCTGGATCGTGCTGGGGCCGTTCGCGCTGGCCGGGCTGTGGATGCAGCGCCGCAATCCTGTGATCGCGGCGGCGGGTTGGTACGCGCTGGCGCTGCACGCGGTGATGACGCTGCTCTTTGCGTTTCCGGGCTATCGTGGCGGGTTGTTCCATTCTTCGGCGGCGCTGCTGCCGTTCTGGGCTGTGACCGGCGTGATCGGCCTGGATGCCGGGGTGCTGTGGTTCGCGCGGCGGCGCAAATTGCGGCGGCAGCAGGCGCAGACGGTTTTCAGCACGGCGTTGATCGTGCTCGCGGTGCTGCTCAGCGCGGGACTGTTGATCGCGCGGCTGCCGCGTTGGAATGATGCAGGCGCGTTTTACAGCACGCTGGAGGCGGATTTACCCGAAGATGCGGTCGTGATGATCAACGATCCGGCGGCGTTGTATTACCACACCGGGTTAGGGGGCGTGGTTGTGCCGAATGCCGATCCGGATGTTGTGCCGGAGATCGCGCAGCAGTACAGCGTGACGCACCTGCTGCTGGACCGCAACCGTACCGCGCCGTTTGCGGGGTTGTTTGCCGGGGATGACGCTTACCCATTTCTGCGTTTGATCAGGGTGTATGATGTGGAAACCGGCGACCGCCGGTTATATGAGATTGTGTTGCAGGAGCAGGACCAATGAACGTCGGGCGCGTGGCTGTTCACCGTAAGGATATGGTCTTAGCCGTGCTTGCGGCTGCCGGTGTGCTGGTCTTTGTGTTCGCTGCCGGATCGATGCACAAGGTTGGTTTTCCGCTGGATGATGCGTGGATTCACCAGACTTACGCGCGCAACCTCGCCGAGCGTGGTGAGTGGGCGTTCGTGCCCGGCGAGCCGAGTGTAGCCTCGACCTCGCCGCTGTACACGGTCATACTCGCGGCGGGGTATGTGCTGGGCATTGATTTTTTCGTGTGGGCGTTTGCTGCGGGTGCGGTGGCTTTGATGGCGGCGGGTTGGCTGGGCAGCCGGATGGCTGCGCATCTGTTCCCGGATTTCAAGCGAGCTGGACTCTCGACCGGGTTGGCGATTATCACGACGTGGCATTTGATCTGGGCGGCGGCGTCCGGTATGGAGACGATGCTGTTTGCCACGCTCAGTTTGTGGGTCGTGTGGCTGGCGTGGCGTGAGATGGATCGAGAGCCGCGCGTTTCCGGCACGGCGGGGCGCGGGATTATGGTTGGGTTGGCGGGCGCGGCCCTGACGCTCGCGCGCCCGGAAGGGATCGGGCTGGTGGGATTGGCCGGTTTGCTGGTGTTGGTGGCCTGGCCGCACGGCTACCGGCGGGACGGGCTGCGGCTGTATGCGGTGTGGGCGGCGGGTGTTGCTGGCGGGTGGCTGATCGGTGTTGCGCCCTACCTGCTGGTCAACTATCACATTGAAGGCACGCTGCTGCCGAATACTTCCGCAGCAAAACAGGCCGAATACGCGATGATGCGCGAACAATTGATCCTGGCACGTTACGCGCGTATGCTGCTGCCGCTGTTTGCCGGGGGACAGATCGTGCTTGTGCCAGGAATGCTGGCGGGGATAGCGTATATCATCGGGCGTGCGCGCGCGGACCGGCGTTTCTGGGTACTGTTACTCCCGATCCTGTGGGCGGTTGTGGATGTGAGCGCCTACGCGGTGCGGCTGCCGGTGGCGTACCAACACGCGCGCTACGTGATGCCGGTTTTACCGCATCTGATCCTGTATGGGGTAGGGGGCACGCTGTTGATCGTGCGCCGCAGCAGGCGGTCGGCGGCACGCCGCGTATTCAGCCAGGTGTTGGCGCTGGTGGCGCTGGGCTGGCT
>CAZMNL010000249.1:0-5125 GCA_964567525.1 uncultured Anaerolineaceae bacterium | reverse complement strand
CCGGGGAAGCGCGCCAATCCACCACGCTGCAAATCAACGCTACCGAGCAGCCTGGCGAAGCTCTCGCCGCTGCTTCCGCCAACGACTCCCCGCCGCGCACGCCGCACGCTGCCCGCCCGGAAACCAGCAGCATATCCGGCACCGGGGGCGGCAGCAGCGCCGCCGTGACGGATGGTTCCGGAGGCGGGGCCATGATCGTCACCACCGAAACAGGCGCAGACTCCAAGCGCCGCCTGGATGCGCTCGACTTCGTGCTGGCGCTGTTCGTGCTGGCGCTGATGAGCGTGTTGGGGTTCACGGGCGGGCGTTCGGCCAGCGGGCGCGCCGCCGGGGGGGTGCGCGTGGTGCTTGGCAGCGCCGTCGCCGGGCTGACCGGCTATATCTACTACGGGGTCGGCGGGCCGGGCATGGCGCAGCTTCACGCCGCGCTGCACAACCTCGCGCCGATGTTCACCACGCTGATCGCGGGCATAGTCGGGCTGGTGTATTCTCTGGGCAACCTGCACCGCGCGGACGATACGGACGACGTAGGATGACCACCCCGCGACCGTGACGCCCATCGGCACGCCGGGTGGGGATGCGTGACGAGATCATGCGGTTATCGTCGTTCGCCTGGGTACTGACTACGTATACCCCAGCCGCAGAAACTCCTGCACCTCGTCGCGCGCAAAGAGCATCAGCAGCGTGCCGAGCACGATATACGGGCCGTAGGGCAGCGGCTTGAGCCACGCCGAGCGCCCGCCCACGATCAGACTCGCGACCATGTACAGCATCGACCCCGCCGCCCCCGCCAGGATCGTGATCACAGTGGCGAAGATCATCGGCTGCCAGCTCAGGATCAGGCCGCAGACGCCCGCCAGCATCACGTCCCCGAAACCGAACGCCACCACGTTCAGACCGCGCAACCGCACATAAACCGCGCCACCCAGGTACAGCACGTAGAAGAAGCCAAACCCCGCCGCACCGCCCACCAGGTAATCGCGGAACGTGAACTGATCCTCCGGCGTGACCAGCGCGAAGAACAGCGCGATCAACGTTGAGGGGATGATCACCACGAACAGGATCAGCCGGTGCTCAATATCGATCACGGCGATCAGCACCAGGACCGCCACATACGCGAAGTACGCCCACAACCGCGCCTCGCCGTAGTAGCTCAGCGCCAGCGCCGCATAGCCCGCGCCCATCCCAATCTCGACGAGCGGGAGCCGCCAACGCAAGCGCGCGGGTGAGGTCGGCGCAGCCTGTTCTTTGGCTGCGCTGGGCGAGGTCGCGCGCGAATCACTGCGCGCGCGCGAATCAGGCGCACGCTGCCCGGTCAGAAACGCGGTTATCCCCAGCCACGCTGACGGCGGGCGCGGCGTCCCGTCGGGATAGTGCGGCAGGCGTGGGTTACGGCGCGCGGGCAGATCGTCAGCGAGCGCGTTGATCACGCCGCCCACCACTACCCCGACGATCCCGGCAATCAAAGCGAAAATAATCTGCATGGCGGCTATTCCCTGAAGTCATAGCGGTCTTCCGGGCGCATCCGGAACACCGGCGGAGTCGGAGTCGGCGCGCCGGGCGGCGGCGGCAGCAGCGTGATCGCGCTGCTCAGCACGATCAGCGCGATCACAATCGTCACCGCGATCAGCAATATCACACGTTCCGGCGAAACACTCTGGCGCATGGCGGCGTCCGGCTCTCCCTGGCTGAACTTGCTGACACGCCCGCGATTATACCAGACTTTCGGGGATGTGTTTGCAGTTCCAAAGAAAAAACACACCGCAGAGTGCGCAGAGAAGAAAGAATTGAAAAGAGAGGAATTTCTCTCTCCCTTTTTTCTCTGCGTTCTCTGGGTCTCTGTGGTGAAGCTTTTTGCCGCGCAGCGCACGATCCACAGCCATCGTCAGCTTTAGGGGGCGAGCGTCAGGTGCTTGTCAGCGGGATCAATTGCTCTCTGCCCGGTCCGGCCCTATAATTTCAGTAAAGCGTCTTAATCACAGTCTGTCAGACGCAGCACAGTAGTCACAGAGGATAGAAACATGGCCCCGATTCTGGCAAGTGCCATCAACGACTTTTTCGCGGGTAACCCGCTGCATATCGTGTACGGGGTCGCGCTGTTCATCGGCGTGATCTACGCGGGCTTTTTGCTGTTCTTCCAGGGCATCGGTGACGCGCTGGGCGACCTGGATTTTGATCTCGATCTCGATACCGATCTCGCTGACCTGGACTCGCTGATCGACGCGGACGGAGCCGCCGAGGCCACCGGCGTCAGTATGCTGGCGATTGCCAGTTTCGTGTCATCGTTTGGCGCGTTCGGCCTGTTTTCTGTGACGATGTTCGATGCAGGCACGATTGTGAGCCTGATCGTCGCGCTGTCCGGCGGCCTGATCTTCGGCATCGCGGCGCAGGCGTTTTTCCTGTACATCCTCTCGCCCACGATCAGCAGCGAGGTACGGCAGGCGCGGCTGGTCGGGCAAGTGGGGGAGATCACCACGCCGATCCCCGCGAACGGCGTCGGGCAGATCGCGTTTATTGCTGAGGGCAGCCGCATGACCTATTCCGCACGCGCGACAGACGAAGGCAGCCTGATCTCACGCGGCACGCCCGTGCGTATCGAGCGTATCGTCGGCGGCGTGGCGTATGTGAGCGAGATCGATAACGCCTAGCGCCAGAGAGTTGTCAGTTTGGGCGTCATGAGGCATAGTATGTGGCATATATAGGCTGATCCAGGAAATAAATCACCCAAATGCGTTGGCCTTTGCTCCCCTTCCCTGAGGGAAGGGGTTGTGGGGGATGGGGTAATTATTTTCTTGGCGTAGCCATAATGTCAATTACCGCATCCGTTGGCCGGTAGTCTGGCTCCAGAAAGGACGTAATTCGCATGGCAGTTGCTGCTTTTATCATTCTGCTGTTTGTGTTCATAATGATCACGTTGGTGGCGGTCTATGCCAGCCGCGTGCAGAAGGTTGGCCCGAACGAGGTCCTGGTGATCTCCGGTCGCCAGACGCGCAACCGGAAAACCGGCGAGGTGGAACCTTATCGCATCGTCAAGGGCGGGCGCGCGTTCATCTGGCCGATCCTGGAACGTGTTGACCGGCTGATGCTGGAGCTTATGACCATCGAGGTCACCACCGACGACGTGTATACCCGCCAGGGTGTGCCGATCACGCTCGAAGGCGTGGCGCAGATCAAGGTCGCCAGCGATGATGTCTCGATCCGCACGGCGGCGGAACGCTTCCTGAGCAAGTCGCGCGCCGAAATCATCAACGTAGCGCACGAAACGCTGGCCGGTCATCTGCGCGCCATCGTCGGCAATCTGACCGTCGAGGAAATCTACCGCGAGCGCGACACCTTCGCACAGAATGTGCAGGACGTTTCCGCCGGGGACTTCGCTAACATGGGCCTGGGCATCGACACGTTCGTAATCAAGGACGTGCGCGACAAGGAAGGCTACCTGGATGCGCTGGGCCGCCCGCGTGTCGCCGAAGTCAAGCGGGACGCGACTATCGCCGAGCAGATCGCCAAGACCAAAGAGGCCGAAGCCACCCGCGATTACCAGCTTCAGCAGGCCACCTACGACAACGAAGTCGCCAGCAGGCGCAAGGAAGCCGATCTCGCGGGCGTGCTGCAAGAGAAGATCACCAACCAGAAAATCCGCGCCGAGGAAGTGCAGATCGACGTGGTGGATCGCCAGAAGAATATCCAGGTGCAGGAACAGGAAGCCCTGCGCATGGAGAAGGAACTCGAAGCGACGGTGCGCAAGCCCGCCGAAGCCGAACAGTACCGCATCCAGACGATGGCGAACGCGGAACGCTTCGAGATCGAAGCGCGCGCCGAAGGTGATGCCGCTGCTATTCGTGTACGAGGCGAAGCGGAAGCCGACGCCATCCGTGCGCGCGGCCTGGCCGAAGCCGAAGCAATGGAAAAGAAAGCCGCTGCGTGGAAGCAGTACAACCAGGCCGCGATTATCCAGCAGTTGATCGAAGCCATGCCGCAGATCGCCGCCGCCATCGCGCAGCCGCTCTCCCAGACCGACCGCATCGTCGTGATCAGCAACGGCAGCGACGGGGCCGGGACCGGGGCCGCGAAGATCAGCGCGGATATCGCCACCATCCTTGCCCAGGTCCCCGCGACGGTCGAAGCGCTGACCGGTGTAGACCTGACCAGCACGATCAGCCAACTGCCGGGCTTGATGGGCGTCGAGCAGGAAAACGGGGACGACGACGAAGCGTAGTCACTGGTGAGTTACGATCCCTATCGCGCACCGCTGCCGCCGCGCCCGGATGACTCCGATCCGGTTCATCCAGCACGGCGGCGCGGGAATCCCCATCCGCCAAAAACGTCAGGGGCGTCGTCATCGTCGCCCCTTTTGCCATGTTCGGCGTGGTCGCTGCTCGCCGTAATGGTTGCCCTGGGGCTGCTGGCGGGCGTGGCGGCGCTGCTGATCTACCTTGTTGTTTACTCCGAACCCACCCCCCAATCGATCACGGCGACGCCGCTGGCCTCGCGCGCGGCGTTCACGCCAACCGCCAACCTGTTCCAGATGGGCGAAGTCACCTTCAGCGCCGATGGACGCTATGCGTTCCCCGTCGCCGCCGATCCCCGCCAGTACATCTGGACTCACTACCACTGGGACGGCTCGAACGCGGTCGATATCGAGGCGCGCGCCGGGCTGGATGAGCAGGATTTCAGGCTGCTGACCGGCGCGGGACTGGCCGCCTGTGCGGGGGGCGTGGTCTACGAGTGGAGCGGTGATGTCGGCGGGACCGGCTATATCCTGCAAGGGGACGACAACCTCGACTACTACTACGCGCACATGGCCGAACTCTACCTGCCGGACGGCGCGCGCGTGCAGCCGGGAACGCTGCTGGGCCGCATGGGAAGCACGGGCGGCACGGCACAGTTTATCGAGCCGCACCTGCATTTTGCCATCGGGCCGCGCGGCACGCTGCAAACCCCCGCCCCGCTGGTGATCAACGCGGCGGAGTGGCTGTTGATCCACTTCGGGTTGAGCTGGGACGAACGCGACACGACCGCACCGCCGCCCGCACAGCCCACCGGGTGGCCCGCGCCGCATCCCCAGGTGCAGATCGTCACGCCTTATGGTGAGGCGCAGGCGCGCGGCCTGCCGGAACCGGCCATC
>CAZMNL010000248.1:0-5138 GCA_964567525.1 uncultured Anaerolineaceae bacterium | reverse complement strand
TACATCTCGCGCTTGCCCAGCGCGCTCCGGCGGCTGATGCCGTTGCCGCGCAGGAAGGCGAACATCAGCGCCCCGGTCAGCGCCAGGCTGATCCAGATGATGCCGTTAGCCGCGCGCAGATGCCCCAGCAGCGGCTCCAGCACGGCGTAAAACGGCAGCATCGAGGCGGTGAGCGAGTGGTAGGTCAGATTGTGCGTGAAGGGTGCGAGTACTCTGTCAGTGTACCAGAAGTCGCGCCCCTCGCTGACGGCGTGCTGCATCCACCACAGGTTCCAGTGGAAATGATAATAATCCAGCACGCGCCCGCCTTCTGTTGGCGGCGCGCCGGGAACCTCGGAATCCATGCGCAGCGACAGCGGAGCCAGCGCGACCCCGCTCAGCAGCGTGAAGAACAGCAGCACCGGCAGCCAGCGCCGGAACAGGTCACGGACGTGCATCGGGCGTTCCTCTAAACCGCTAATCACGCGAATTGCGCGAAGCCAGACCGCGCCCGATTATAGCACGTCCCGGCGCGCGGATTTACGGCAATTCGGCGCGAATCTCGCGCGCCATGCCGAGCAGATTCGGCAGGCCCCCCTCGCGGACGACCTGGAACGCCTCGTTCAGCCGCCAGAAGACCGGGTCCATCAGTTCGCGCGGCGGGAAGAGCTGCCCGTTGGCGGCGGCCATCGCGAACGGCAGGTGGTGCGGCCCGGCCTCGCTCAACACGATCTCATGCGGTGAATAGCCGGTGGTGAATTCCGAAATCTTCTGCATCGTCTCGGTGGTGGCGACGTAATCGCGCAGGAACAACTGCGCCGCGTCGATCACGTCACTGTGCGCGTTGACCTGCAAACCATGCACATGCACATACGGGCGCGCGGCTTCGGTCCCGGCGGGCAGCGGATCGACCGCGAACGGCACGCCCTCGTCGGTGAACCACCAGTAATCCCAGGGTCCGGCGATGATCAAGCCCGCTTCCCCGTTGATGAACGCCTCATGCGCGGCGTCCCAGTCCAGGCCAGTATCCAGCAAGCCCTCCCTGGTCATCACCGCCAGCCAGCGAAACGCGCGCATCATACCGTCGGTCGCTATGCCCAGGTCATAGGGTTCGTAGGTGCCGTTTTCGTTTATGCCGAACAGGTAGCCGCCAAAGGCCGTGATCACCGGCAGGAAGAAGTACGATTCGCCGTCGTGCATCACCAGCCCGTGTTTTGCGCGCCCAGATTCGCGCAGTTCGGCGGAGATGCTCATCACCTCGCCCCACGTCTGCGGCGCTTCGGGGACCAGTTCGGTATTGCGCAGCAGGGCGAGATTCAACATCGAATACGGCAGGCCGTAAAGCTGCCCGTCGTGGGTAAAGGCACGCAGCGCGAACGGCACAAAATACCCGGCCTGATCGCCCAGTTCCAGCGGCGCGAGGTAGTCCGCGTGCGTCTGGTAAATCCAGTCATCGGAGAGCGCGACGATATCCGGCGCGCCCTCCTCGCGGGCCACCGCTAGAAAATCCTCGTACAGCGGCCAGCGGTCATCGTACACCTTGACGGTCACGCCGATGCCGGTGTCTTTCTCGAACCGGGGGGCGAGCTGCTCCATCGTTTCCGCCAGTTCGTAATCGACCCAGATCAGCAGTTCCCCTTCCTGCGCGTCTGCCGCCGGGAACGACAGACTCCCCAACAGCAGCACGCCCGCCAACACGAACGCCAACGCCCGGCGATAAGTCATGATTTTGCCCTCCTCAAACCAACTGTTGCTCACAGTATATAGGGCATTTCGATCTTGTGCGCGCCTAGAACGTATGTTTTAATTAGGCACAGGCCGATCACTATTCTGGAGGTTTCCCGTGTCCGAAAGCACCGCCCTGAAAGACCAGTTCTTCCTGCCCTGGTATTTTGACGATCTCTGCGCCGCGATCACGGCGACCTATCCCGCGTTTGATGCGTCCGCATTTCTGGCGGCGATCTACACGCGGGACTGGGACACGCTGGCACTCAAGCAGAAGATGCGCCACACAACTCACGCGCTCGGTTCCGCGCTGCCGGACGATTACCGCGCCGCGCTGGACATCCTGCGCCGCGTGATAGTCGCCATGCCGCGCCAGGACTTCAGCGCGCTGATCTTCCCGGACTTCGTGGAGGTCTACGGGCTGGACGACTGGGACGCCTCGCTCCCGGCGCTGGAGCAGTTCACGCAAGTCATGAGCGCCGAGTTTGCGATCCGCCCGTTCATCGTGCGCGATCCCGACCGCGCACTGGCGCAGATGCGCACCTGGACCACGCATACCAGCGAGACGGTGCGCCGCCTCGCCAGCGAGGGCTGCCGCCCGCGCCTGCCCTGGGGCATGGTGCTGAACGCGCTCACAGCCGACCCTGCCCCGATTCTGCCGATTCTGGACGCGCTCAAACTGGACGAGTCCGAGTCAGTGCGGCGCAGTGTCGCCAATAACCTGAACGACATCAGCAAGGACAACCCCGACACCGTGATCGACACGCTGCGCGGCTGGCGCGATCAGCACCTCGGCGATGCGCGCCTCGCCTGGATCGCGCAGCACGGGTTGCGCACGCTGATCAAGCAGGGACACCCTGGCGCGCTGGACCTGCTCGGTTTCCCTGCCGACCCCGCGATCACGGTGCGCGATCTCACGCTGGAGCCGGAAACCGTGCCGATGGGCGGCGACCTGGTGTTCACCTTCGTGATCGAGTCCACCAGCAGCGGCCCGCAAAACCTGGTGATCGATTACGTGGTCTACCTGATGCGCAAAAACGGCCAGCAGACGCCGAAGGTCTTCAAGCTGGCGACGCGCACGCTCGCGCCGGGCGAGGTGATCACGATCAGCAAAAAACAGAGCTTCCGCCCGGTCACGACGCGCAGATACTACCCCGGCGCGCACGGACTCGCCGTGCAGGTCAACGGCACGATCTACGCCGAAGCGGATTTCGAGGTGGTGGACGTGGGCTAGGCGCGCAACCGATCCCGCGCCGCTGCGTAGAATCTAACAGCGTATCAACCTATTGAAGAGGGGATTTTTATCCAAATGAGCCAGGCAGATATCACCAGACAACGGTTTTCGCGCCGGACACTGTTCCGGCTGGGCGGCTGCGCCGGGATCGCGGTCGCGGCGGGGGGCGTCGGCGGCGTGATTCTCGACCGGCAAACCGATTTCTTCGACCGGCTGCAAGGCATTTCGCACACGCCCGAACTGACCAATCCTGACGCCTGGGCGTATGCGGATCACACGCTCACGCTGGCGCTGGACCAGATTTCCGAACTGGCCGAGCCGGGCAGCGCCGTGCAGTTGGACGACGACGCCCTGCCCAGGTCGCTGTTGATCGTACACGGCAAGGATGGCGGCTATTACGTGTTTGTCAACGAATGCACGCACGGCAAACGCAAGATCGATCTCTCTGATGGTAAACTGAAATGCACCAGCCTGAGCGCATCCACCTTTGACTACAGCGGCGCGGTGCTCTCCGGCCCTGCTGAAGACGACCTGACGACCTACACCGTCACGCAGGAAGACGACGACCTGATCATCACGCTGGCGGTATCGATGGCGTGATCGAGGTACGGGCGCTGGCTGGCAGGTCACTTAAACGCCGCGATAACCACCGGACTCCACGCCAGCGCCCACGCCAGCCCTGCCGCCGGTTTCGGCAGTCGCGCCATGAGCACGATCCACAGTCCGGCGAAGCTGTTCAGCCCGGCATACGGCGACAGAAACGGCGCGCTGACGATCAGAATGCCGGTATCGCGCCGCACCACGCCCCACGCCAGGATCACTAGACCCGGAACCAGGTTCCAGGGCCACGTACCGCGCCACAGGTTATGGCCCTCTTCCAGAAACGGGCGCGGCAGGGCCAGAATTTTACCGGGCCACCAGCCATACAGCGCCAGGCCGACCACCGCCAGCACGCCCAGCAGCAGCCCGGCCCTGATCCAGGCGCGTGTTTGCAGCAGCACCGGCAGCGCGATCTGCGGCTTGGTGAACGCCACCACCGGCAGCGCCGCCGCGCCGAAGAACAGACCGCACAGAATCCATACATCCACCTGCCCGTACATGATCGTATACAGCAGCGGCGGCGAGAGGATCAGCAGGGCGACGCGCTGCGGCGTGCCACTGCCCCAACGCTCCAACAGCGCGATTGCGCCCACCACCGACACCGCCGAGAGAATCGCCCAACCCAGGCGCACCGGCAGCACCGCCAGCGGGATAAGCGTCCAGGCCAGCCAGGGTGGATTGTAGTACAGCCGCCCGTCGTACTCCACGCTGTACGGGTCATCGAGCGTGAGCGCCGCGCGCGCCGCGTTACGGAAAATCTCCCAATCCCCCGTGTGCCAGGGAGTCACCACAAAAACCGCCGCCAGAATGGTGATCAGCAGTGCCGCCGTCAATATGTTGCGCATCACGCACTCATCCCGTGTGTTGGTCGTGCTCCGATACGGTTGGTAACGCCGCCGCTTATTCTGACACACTTGCCCCGCCGCGCAAAGCCGCGATCCCGTCGTGATGCGTCCACTGCGGGCGCGCATTCCAGATTGGGGGCAACTACTCACCCCTCACCCCCCAACCCCCTCTCCCACTGAGGGGGAGAGGGGGCGAAAGGCGGCTGTTTTTCCCCTCTCCCTTTATGGGAGAGGGGCCAGGGGTGAGGGAAAAACGGCGCACGCTCCCGGTGGCTGAGTAGTTACGATTGGGGGCAAAAAGGCAATTCACCACGGAGCACACACCGCAACAAAAGAAGAGTGAAGAAAGAGAGACATCGGGCAGGCGTGGCGGGCCGTTTGCCCTCTGCTTTTTCCTCAAGAAACCTTCTCCGTGTTCTCTGTGTGCTCTGTGGTAAGATTTTTTCGTCCCGGATTTGAAACACACCCACTGCGAGCGCGCACTTTCGTCACAAACCGTTTAACCGTACAATGGGGTCAGCAACCACGCACCCGCAGCGCCCCCGCGCATACAGCAGGTGTTGTATACTGGTAATAGAACGCGCCCAGTTTTGGGCATTGAGTCATCTGTGGTCAGTTTAAAGGTCGTCTTTGTGTGTGATTGAATAATGTCTGATCCCTACCGACAAGCACCACCTAACCCCCATGAACCCTACTTCGGCGGCCCCCCGCGCGAGGACGGTTCGCCGCGTGATGCGGCCTATAACCCCAGCTTC
>CAZMNL010000247.1:0-5158 GCA_964567525.1 uncultured Anaerolineaceae bacterium | reverse complement strand
CGGCTATCGGGGGCGACCTGGTTGCCGCGTTGACCGCCGCGACCGCACCGGTGCCGTTTCTGGTCGTGCGCGGGTATGAGGTCCCAGCCTATGCCAGCGGGCCGGAAACACTCGTGATCGCCAGCAGTCATTCGGGCAATACCGAGGAAACGCTGACCGCCATCGCCCAGGCCCACGCACGCGGCGCGCGCCTGTTGGTGATCACCACCGGGGGGCAACTGGCGGAATTTGCCACCGAACAAGGTCATCCTCTGTGGCAGTTTGAGTACAAGAGCCAGCCACGCGCCGCGCTGGGCTGGAGCTTTGGCCTGCTGATTGGGCTGGCGCACCGGTTGGGGTTGGCCCCTGACCTGGATGCGGATATCGCGGAAGCGGTCGCGCGGCTGCGCGCCATGCAGCCAGCATATGCAGCAGATGTGCCCGAATCCCGCAATCCTGCCAAGCAGGTTGCGCGCGAGATTGCCGGGCGCGTGCCGGTGGTGTTCGGCAGCGGCGTGTTTGAACCTATTGCGCGGCGCTGGAAAGGTCAGCTGAACGAGAATGCTAAAATCTGGGCGCAGTACGAGCCTGTGCCGGAAATGAATCACAACGCGGTAGCGAGCGTGACCTTCCCCAAAGAACATGCGCTGCCCTTCGCGGCCCTGCTGATCCGGTCGGCGCAGTTCGATCACGCGCGGGTGGCGCTGCGTTACGATCTGACGGCACAAATGTGCGCGGATAATGGATTCGTGGTAAACACGTTTAATCCGCAGGGCCACAGCGCGCTGGCGCAGATGTGCCACGCGATCCAGTTTGGGGATTACGTGAGCTATTATGCTGCGATGCTGTACAGCAAAGACCCCACTGCTATTGAACAGATTCTTGAATTGAAAGCGCAGCTTGCCCGGCGCTAGCCGGTGTGCGCTGCTTTATTCGCCGGGCGTGCTTGTCCCGGATAAGTCTATATATCCGTTACTGTGGAGGTACAAACATATCATGGCTCCGAGAAAAGACCCGCATATCCGCTTGTTTATCCCCGGCCCGGTCGAGGTGCGGCCTGAAATTCTCGACGCCCAGGCCGACTGGATGATCGGCCACCGGTCGGGCGCATTTGCCGATCTGTACGCGCGGATGCAGCCTAAACTTCAGCAGACCTTCGCCACCGAAAACCCGGTGTATCTCTACACTTCGTCGGGGACGGGCATCTGGGAATCGGCCTCACGCTGCTGTGTGCGCGACGATAAGAAGGTGCTGCACCTGACCTGCGGCGCGTTCAGCGAGCGCTGGGCGGAAGTCAGCCGCCTGAACGGTAAGGACGTAGACCTGCTGGCGGTCGAGTGGGGCCAGGCGATCAAGCCCGAACAGCTTGCCGAAGCCCTGGAACACGACACGTATGACGCGGTGGCCTGCGTGATGAACGAAACCAGCACCGGCGTGCGCAATCCCATTGAAGGCTATGCCGAGATTCTGGCGAACTATCCCGATACGCTGTTCCTGGTCGATGCGGTCAGCATCTACGCCGGC
The DNA here is from genome assembly GCA_964567525.1 of uncultured Anaerolineaceae bacterium. Taxonomy (GTDB): domain Bacteria; phylum Chloroflexota; class Anaerolineae; order Aggregatilineales; family Aggregatilineaceae; genus CAYRNY01. Next base: position 3,655 of record CAZMNL010000247.1, on the reverse strand, counting down.
GCCAAGATCGACGTGGACGCCTGGGGGATCGATATCTGTCTGACCAGCACGCAAAAAGCGTTCGCGCTGCCGCCGGGCATGGCGTTTGGCGCGGTGTCCGAAGCGGCCCGCGAACGCACGGCGGAAGTCAAGAATCGCGGCTACTACTTCGACATTCTCGAACTGCACAAGTACCACCTGCGCAACAACACCCCGGCCACGCCGCCGGTGGCCTTGATGTACGCTGCCGATCAGCAGTTGGATGATATGCTGGCCGAAGGGTTGGACGCCCGTTTTGCGCGCCACGAAAAGCTGGCCGAGATGACGCGCGCCTGGGCAGCCGGGGCCGGGTTCAGGATGTTCTCGGAGGAGGGCTACCATTCCCCCACCGTGTCGAATATTGAAAATACCCTCGGTATCGATATCCCGGCGCTCAACAAGTTCTTGAACGAAAACGGGATGGCGCTGTCCAACGGGTACGGCAAACTCAAGGGGCAGGCGTTCCGTATTGCGCACATGGGGGATACCCAGCCGGAGCACCTCGAAAAATTGTTCGCTGCCATTGACGCCTTTCTGCAACAGGGAGCCTGAGGTATGTCTTATCTCGTTGTCATTCCTGATAATCTGAATCAAGCCGGGCTGGATGTGCTGGCGGCCCAGGACGGGCTGGATGTACTCGCGCCGGGCAAGATGGCGCGCGAGGAAACGCTCGCCGCTGTCCCGAATGCAGACGCTTTGATCGTGCGCAGTGGTACGACCGTCGATCAAGAACTGATCGACGCCGCCCCCAAACTCAAGGTGGTTGTGCGTGCGGGCGTGGGTGTGGATAACATCGATCTCGCTGCGTGTACGCAGCGCGGTGTCGTGGTGATGAACACGCCGGAAGGCAACACGATCTCGACGGCGGAACATACCTTCGCGTTGCTGCTGGCGCTGGCGCGCCATATCCCGCAGGCGGACGCTTCAATGCGCGCCGGAAAGTGGGATCGTAAGGCGCTGACCGGCACGGAACTCAACGGTAAAACCCTGGGCATCATCGGGTTTGGGCGTGTGGGGCGTGCGCTGGCGCAGCGTGCCGCATCGTTTGGCATGACCGAAGTGGCCTATGACCCGTTCGTGCCGGACCGTCTCGCGCGGCACCTGGGGCTGTCGCTGGTTCCCCGGCTGGGTGACCTGTTAGCTATCGCTGATGTCATCTCGCTGCACGCGCTGGTCACCGATCAAACGCGCGGGGTGATCAACAAGGATACCATCGCGCAAATGAAAGATGGGGTTTTGATCGTCAATGCGGCGCGCGGCGCGCTGATCAACAACGCCGATCTTGCCGAGGCGCTCAAGAGTGGCAAGGTTGGCGGGGCTGCGCTGGATGTCTACGACCAGGAACCGCCGCCCGCTGATAATCCGCTGCTCAACCTGCCGAACGTGGTCTACACGCCGCACCTGGGCGCGAGCACCTACGAAGCGCAGGACGCGGTAGGGATGGAAGCCGCCGAAAAAGTGGTGGATGCGCTGTTCAAAGCGAAATACGACAACGTGCGCAACCGGGACGTGCTCGAGAAACTCAACTGACGCGCGCGTGATTGTTTGACCGTGTGCGGTGCGCGCCTGGATACGCATCACCCGCGAGGTGAACGCCTCGCGGGTGATGTGCATGGTCAACGCACGCGATCCGGGTTACGGCTGCGTATCGATCACGTCGTGGGTCTGCGCGGGCTGGTTGTGCATCTCGGACAACAGCGCCCGCCCCAACAGCAGTACTCCACCCGCCAGCGGGATCAACCAGGGATTGATCTTGAACAGGACAAGTATTGCGCCGCCCGCCGCGAGCGTCCCCAGGACCACCAGCGGTACAGGCCGCCGCACGATCACGCCGTACAGCACCAGCCCGATCCCCTGTGCGCCGAATACCAGCCCTGGCAAAACCGGCAGCGCCCCAGGATGCAGCAGGTCTGCTGCCCCCCCATACAGCAGCACCAGCACCGCGCCGAACTCGGTCACGTTTGGATCGAGACGCGGCACATGCCGCGCCAGCCACAGCAGCGCGATTCCCAGCGGGACGGTGTGCCACTGTGCTCCGTTGATTCCGGTCAGCGCCAGCGCATCGGCCCAGGCCAGCTCAGCGAACACCAGTCCCACTACAAGCCAGCGCGCGTGCCCGGTGCGCGCAAAGACCAGCATCCCGGTCGTACCCAGTGCCAGCGCCCAGAGGATCATCCACAGTGTGTCTGCCGTATAGAAGCTGCGTACTTGCAGCATGACCAGCAGCGCCATACCCCACAGAAACACGCTCGCACCCAGCAGCGGGCGCACCCACCACACGATCCAGCGTGCGCCCCGGAACGGAACCGGTTTCCATGATGCGACCAGTGCGGGAATCTGTGCCAACAGCGCGCCAAGCGCCAGGCATACCCCGTAGATGGCGATGGCGTTTCCGGCTTCGGCATAGTTCAGGTTGGCGAGTACGCGCGTCGGGGCCAGAACGCCTGTGCCAAGCAGCATCAGCGCATTGAGCGGCGCGCGCGGGATGTGCAGCCAGCTTACCAGCACACTGAGCACCACCCCCGACAGCGCCGCGTAAGCCCCGTATTGCAGCGGGTTGGCCGACTGCGCCAGCCCCAGGAAAAGCCCCGCCGCAACGGTGAGCGTTCCACCCCATAGGAACGGAGTCGCCCAGTCGCCCGTCCCGACCAGGACGTGGCGCAGCGTGCGCAGACCGCGCGGGCGCAGGTGGGCGACCAGCAGCGCGCCGGGCATAAGCTGGGCCATCCCCAGCCCGATTAACGCGCGCCAGTCGTGCAGCGGCGCGATCAGCATCACGACCAGCGCCAGCGCCCCCCACAATATGCACGCGAATTCCCAGCGGCGGTAGACGCTCACCGCCACGACTGCCAGCAGCCCCAACCCCAGCGCCGTCACCAACGACAGCCATCCCAGCCCGATCACCACCGCGAACGCTGCGCCCATCACCGCCGTGATGCGTGCCGCGTGCTGCGCGGTGGTGGGTTTTTTGTGCAGGTCACGGCGCGCGCCCGCCAGCAGCGCATCGAAACCCATCCCGGCAGCGCTCAGGCCCAGCGCCGCCGCCATCAAGACGCCGTGCCCGGAGAGATCGAGCATCACGCCGACCTGTAACACGCTGAACAGGATTTGCAGCACCAGCACGGGCATCCAGTGGTGCGCTTTGGAACGGTGCAGCGCCTCGGCGCTCAGCGCCAGCCCGATGATCGCCGTGACCATCGCTTCGGCGGGCGAGAAAAACACCTGCACCAGACCGGTCAGCCACAGGAACCACCCCCCCGCGTAAACCGGCCAGCCCGCGATCCCCGGCAGACGCCCTAACAGCCGTCCCAGTGCGATCCAGGCGCTCGCCAGCAGCACGAGTACGATCCCCTGCTGCGATGTGCCGAACGCCGTCGCGCTCAGCATGATCTGCACCCAGATCGCCAGGAGCCACGCGGTCAGGAACAGGAAGACGTGCCGCACGTGCGCGTAGGCATAGGGGCGTTTGTCTGGCGGGACCAGCCACGCCACCAGCGCATCCCAGGCTGGATGCCCGCCCAGCGCGACGATCACGCTGGTGAATGCGCCGGCCAGGATCACCAGCGTCAGCCCGGCGATCAGCAGCAGCGGCTCGCCTGCCGTCGTCGCCAGCCCGATACCGAGCACGCCATAGCCC
>CAZMNL010000246.1:0-5158 GCA_964567525.1 uncultured Anaerolineaceae bacterium | reverse complement strand
CAGAATATGCGGCGCGCAGATGATCGCCTGCCACTGCTCAGCGGCTTCGCGCTCCCAGGCTTCGACGTGCGCGCGCAGCGGCGGCATGAACGGGTTATTGATCATGACGCAGCCGCGCCTCCAGCGCGTCAACCTTCGAGGACAGCGACTCAACCTGGTTGGCGAGCCGTTCGATCACGTCCAGCATTTGTTGCGGCTGCGGCGGCAGGTCTTGCGGCGGTTGGTTCCACTGCGCCAGGTTCTCGGCGACCGTCTCACCCATGCGCCGCCCCTGTTCCAGCATGATCTCCATTGATTGCAGCATCAGGTCGGCATAGCGCGGGGCCATTTCGCCCCACAACCGTGCGGTTTCCGCGATCAGCGCTTCGGGCGTAGCGCTCTCGGCGTCCTGGCTGGAAAACGCCTTGCGAATTGCGTCATCGACGTGCGCCTGCATGAATTGCAGCGCATCGCGGAAATGCGCAAAATCGGCGGTATTGTCGCTCTGGACGTGCTTGATCACGCCGCGCCACCGGGCGGACTGGTCGTCGCTTTCTTCGCGGATGAAGCGCAGCACGAAAGATACAACTTCCTGGTTCATTGGCGGTCAACTCCCGCTGTGGACTGCTGGTTATCTCAGAATACGGCAAGCCGGTTGCATCCGGGTTGCAGGTCGAAGTTTCAGGTTCAGGGCAGCGGTTCGCCCTGGACAATCTGCTCGTAGAGTCGGGTGGTTTCGGGCATCGGTTCCAGCCCCAGACCGTCGAGCAAGATCGCGCGGCACTGCTCATAAGCGCGCATCGCCAGCGGGCGATTGCCGCGCTGAGCCTGGCTGATCATCATCAGCCGGTACGCCTCTTCCCAGTAGCGGTCGATTATCAACACCGACTGGCACAGGTGAATCGCTTCCTGGTATGTCTCGCGCGCGATCAGCAGGTCCGCCAGCCGCATCGCGCCGGAGAGATACAGCATTTGCAGGCGTTCGCGTTCCAGGCTGGCCCAGTCCTCGTAGAGCGCATCCGGCAGATAGTCGCCGCCGTAGCGATCCACTGCTGTTCGATAGCGTTCGATGGCGGCCTCGGCGTCATCGGATTCCTGACGGGCCGCGTCGCGCAAGTCCAGACGAAAAGCTTCAGCGTCAATCGTGATCGCCGCTTCCGGGTTGAGGCCATAGGTCAGGTTATGGCGCACGATGAAATGCGACAGAGAACGCGCTTCGCGGTCCGGTTCCAGCGCGTCATTGAGCGCATTCAGCGCGACCTTAAAGTCGCGGTCGGCGCGGTCGTCATCCAGCGCGGGCCAGAGTTCGGCCACAATGCGTTCTTTGGGCAGCAGGTGGTGGTTATCATTCAATCGCAGCGTGATGAAGAACTGAAACAAACGCTGCGCTTTTTCGCGTTTCCACGTGGCGTTTGGCAGCAGTTCATCATTGCGCCACACCCGGAACATGCCCAGGGTTTGTACACGCAGCGATACACTCATGTCAGCACGTTTATCCTTGCCGATCAGCAAGCAAGACCAGGGTCCAACGTGCTTGATTGTAACGGCTCCGATACGGTGTGCAAACCTCTGAATAGTGCTAGACTGGTGCGTGTATATTTCGGGCGTGTTGTATATGGCAGGGTGGTTGATGCCGACCAACATCGTTAATGGAGTCGAACTATATTACGAGCTGCACGGCAGTGATGGGGATGTAGTGGTGCTGAACAACGGCGTGATCGCCAATACGGCAAGCTGGGCGAACCAGCTTCCCGCGCTGACACTGCATTATCGCGTGCTGCTGTACGATATGCGCGGGCAGGGGCAGTCCCAGAAATGGCAGCCGGGCGATCCGGAGTATACCTGGGAGACTCACGCGGACGATCTCGCCGCGCTGCTGGACTCATTGCAGATCGATGCCGCGCACATCGGTGGGATTTCCTACGGTGGCGAATTGGCGCTCGTGTTTGCGCTGCGCTACCCGGATCGCTGCAAGACGCTGATCGTCGCCGATGCGGTCAGCCACGTGGAACCCCAACTGGCGGCGATTGTCGATAGCTGGGCGCGCGTGGCGGCCCTGGGAGATCATGAACTGTTCTATCGCGTGACGTGGTATTGGAATTTCAGCGAGACGTTTTTCAAAGCGCAGTATGACCTGCTGAGCAGCCGCATCGAGGCGGCGAAACTGCTCGATCTGCCCTCAGTAGAGCAGTTATGCCACTGTTTCCTGACGCTGGATGTCACCGATCAACTGCCCGCGATAAAACAGCCCACCTGCGTGATCGTGGGCGAGGCGGATTTGCTCAAGCCGGTGCATTACTCGGACACCATCGCGTCACTGATCCCCGATGCGGAACTATACGTTCTGGCGGGGGCGGGCCATGCGTCTTTCTGGGAGCGCGCGCAGGAGTTTAACCGGGTGATACTCACATTCTTGCAGACCGTGTAGCCCGGCTCACGTGTGGCTCACTCCATCACGCGCAGCGTGGAAGGTATATCCATCGCCATGATCCGGCGCATCAGCAGCATAGGGGTAAGCGCAGTCACCGCGATACCGATCAGAATCGCGGTGATGACTGTTTGGTGAGACAGTGCGATGGGATAGTGCAGTTCGGGCGTGACTTCCGGCATTTTGATCTTCATCATCCAGCTTAAAACGCCCAGCCCCATCAGAAAACCGAGCGCGGTACCGGCGATCCCCGTGATCAGGTTTTCGAGCATTGCCATGCGCGTCACCGTGCGCGGCGGAAGCCCGAAAGCAAACATCGTGGCGATCTCGCGGGCGCGCTCGTTCATATTGATATTGGTGGAGTTAAACGCGATCAAAAACGCCAGCGCCAGCACCCCGATCTGCACGGCGGAGAGAAACCGCACGACTTCACGCAGCACGCCTTCCGCCGCTTCAATCGTTTCGCGGGCGGCAATCACCGACGCGACACCCCCGTAACTGAAAAGCTGATTCTTGGCCTCGCGCTCGCTGATCCCGGTTTGAGGATTGACCTCGACGATATTCGCCATGCCAGCTAAACCGAACAGGTCCGCCTGGTGTGCATCCAGGTACACGAAGGTGCGCCACTGGTCGCCGTGATATCCGGCGACGCGGACCTTGGTCTGCGCGAGACGATAGGACAGCACGCCTTCACGCTGGGGATGTTCCAGAATGAACGTGTCACCAATGCCAATACCCAGGTCAGCGGCGGCGTTTTTTGACATGAGCAGATCGGGTATATCAGAGTGGCCGGGATACTGCCCCTTGATCACGGTGGGCGTCCAAAGCGTGTTATCAAGCGGCAGCGCTTCGATCAGCACTTTGAATTGCGTGTCCCCGTGTATGGCGGTTCCCGGCACGCGGATCGCGGGTTCAGCGTGGGTGAGCAGGCCAGCGTCCTGCAAAGCGCTGATTTGTGGCGCATCCACCGGGTAAAAACTGTTCATGAACACCGTCAGCCGCCGGGGGTGATCCTGGTAGGATTCGTGGCGAATGCGGTCGAGCGATAGTGTCACGCTGTCAAGCATCCCGGACAACCCGATCAGCGTCGTGATAGCAGTGGCAATACCCAGCGTGGTCAGAATGGTACGGCGCGGAGAACGCAGCAAATTACGCAGCGGCATCTGGGTGAAGCTCTTGCCGGGCGTATAGACGGCGCTCAGCATGGGGGCCAGCCCGGACCCCTTATGATTCTCGATCAGGTGCCCGGTCTTGATCGCATCCACCGGCAGCACGCGCACCGCGCGCCATACCGGGTAGAGCGTGGCAGCAAAGGGCAGCACGAAACCCAGCGCGGCGGCTTCTAAAAATGTGGGGGCGTCAAACAACTGTCCCATTACCGGCATCGGGATCAGTTCGCGCATCCACAGCTCGGTGATTCTGCCGATGATAACGCCCAGGACCAACCCGAATATCGCGCCGAGGACCGCGATCTGCGCGCCGATCAACAGCGGGCGCGCGATCAACAGGCGTGGGTGGATGCCAAGCGCCATGCCGATCCCGATCTGGCGGCGCTGCGCTTCCACGATCCGGCTGGCGAGATTAAATGCCCCAAAGCTCGCCCCGGCCAGAAACAGGCCGATCATCAGGTCGTAGACCTGTTGATTCATGCTGATGGATTCGAACATCAGGCGGCGAATGTTTTCATCTTCCTGGTGGCGCAGCACAAAACCCGCATCCGGAAAAACGGCGGTCAACGTGTCGCTGAGTTCACGTTCCAGGCGCTCGATATCGGCATCACCGGTGAGAGTCAACAGCAGGTCGTTTACCCGTCCGGGGTGCGCTGTGATATGCTGTGCTGTTGCCAGCGGCACAAATATGACCGCGAAACTGGCCTGCGCCCACATCCCGCCTTCCTCGGTCGTGACCATGAAATATTCGGGTGTCATGGCGTGCCCGACATATGGCAGCGTGACGCCGCCGCTCAGTGTGACAATGCCTTCTGCGGATAGATCGTAGTAGTCGGCAAAGTGGAATTCGAGCAGCACCGCGCCGGACTCGACATCCTGCTCGGTCAGGGCGCGGCCCGGTTTGACATGCAGGCCGTTGATCTGCGGGCCGCCGTTTTCGACGCTCACGCCGAACAACCTGCCGCGCACCAGGATATCTTCGTGCGGCGTGGGCACATTCACCAGCGTGTCGGTGATCAGGCGCGGCTCGGCCTGGGCGATCCAATCTGCGTATTGGATAGTGCGTACCGCATCAAGCAAGCGATCCTGTTCGACAAAAGCACCCGTCGAAAACTGCACGCGCATGTCATACATATTGAGCAGTTCATAGCTGGCTTCCGCTGCGTGTTGTCGCCAGGGAGTCGTGCTGCCCAGCCCTGCATAGATTGCGGTTCCTAAAGCGATGACCAGCGCCACGGCAGTCACCTGTATCCAGTGCTCGCGCAGATCACGCCAGGACCAACGCAGCCAAAACAGTAGAGTTGCCAGCATCAATTTACGATTCCGTTTCCCGGTTGCAGCACATGGCTTTCGTTGCAGTAAAACCGCGTTCATGATAATCGGCTTGACCGATTATCACAAACAGGGGGCAAAAGTGGATGCTACTTCCGAAATCGGGCTATTGCGGGTGTAGTATCATGAAGTGCCCGCTTGCGGAAGATTCATCACGGACCAAAAATTTCAGGGTTCTTTGGGAATTGGCGGGGGCAGCGGCACATCTGGGGGTTGGGGTAAAATGGAGCCAAGTAGCCTAACCGCATGA
>CAZMNL010000245.1:0-5180 GCA_964567525.1 uncultured Anaerolineaceae bacterium | reverse complement strand
TGCCGAAAGTTGGGGATCGTGGGTTGAGGGCATGAAAAAAGGCGGCGTATCCTTCCCGCCCCCCCTGAAATTCGTAGAAACGGGTGATCAGACGCGCAATGCTGGACTTGCCGGAGCCAGTGTGCCCGACCAACGCCAGCGTTTCCCCCGCGTGGATCGTCAGCGAGAAATCGCGCAGCACGGGTTCGTCTTCGTTGTAGGCGAAGGCCACGTTCTCGAAACGGATTTCGCCCAGGATGCTTTCCACCGGCTGGTGATCGGTTTGCACGACCTTCGGGTCGGCATCGATCAACGCGAACACGCGCTCGCCTGCCGCCAGCCCTAGCTGGAACTGGCTCCAGAACGAGGCGATGCTGGTCAGCGGGAACCAGAACATCATCATGCCCTGAATGAACAGGTACCAGTCTCCGGCGCTAAGCGCGCCATCCCGCGCGATCACACCGCCGTAGTAAACAATCGCCGCCGTGCCAAACCCGGCGATGATGTTCAGGATCGGGAAGATCGAGTTGAACACATAGCCGGTGCGCAGGTTGATCTTGTAGGCCTGCTGGTTGACGTTCAGAAACTCGTCGTAGACGGCGTGTTCCTGGCGAAAGGTCTTGGCGACTCCGATCCCGCTGACAGTTTCTTGGATGTGCGCGTTAACCTCGGCCAGCACGCGCCGCGACTGCGTGACGGTTTCGCGCGCGATTTTGCGGAAGGCCAGCGCGGTGATGATCACGACCGGGGCGACCAGCAGCAGGATCAACGTCAGGCCGACGTGAACGCTGAACAGGTAGCCGATCAGGATCACGACCAGCAGCACCTGGCTGATCAGTTCGGTCGTCAGCGCGACGACCTGCGAAAACGCCTGGGTATCCGACGTGACGCGGCTGACGATCTTGCCGGACGGGATCGCGTCGTAGAACGAGAGATCGCGTTCCAGCACGGCGTCGAAGGCGTCTTCGCGCAGGTTCAGCACCACGTTACCGATGGCGACCGCCGACAACGCGCGCCGGATAGCGTTAAACACCCAGCCCAGGCTGCCGATGGCGATCATCACCGCCGCGATGGTCAGCAGCGTGACGGTCGAGGTGTCCTCTTGCAGCCGGTCGATGCTCATCGAGATATAGATCGGCAGGCCGGTATTGGTCAGCGAGGTGAGTACGATCATCACCGCCACCATGATCATACGCGTGGTTTCCGGGCGGAAGTAGCTTAAGATACGGTTGACCAGTTGGCGGTCATTGTATTTGCGGTCGTATTCTTCGGCGTCGAGGCCGTCCATGATGAAGCCCATAACATTTGCTCCTTAAGCGGCTGTGCGCCTAGTCCGCCGCCTGGGCGACGGCTTCGACGGGCGCTTCCAAGGGGGGCAGGTTCACATCGTAACGCGCGAACACGCGCCGGTAATGTGGTGAGGCGCGCAGCAGGTCATCGTGCGAGCCAGCAGCGACCAACTGCCCGTGATCCAGCACCAGGATCAGGTCCGCCCAGCGAATCTGGGACATACGATGCGTGATCAGCAGCGTGGTGCGACCTTCCTGCGCGCGCTGGATCGCCTTCTGGATCTCGTCTTCGGTGGCGCTGTCAATGGCGCTGGTCGAGTCGTCCAGAATCAGGATGCGCGGGTCGCTGAGGAAGGCGCGCGCCAGTGCAATCCGCTGGCGCTGCCCGCCGGAGAGCGTGGTCCCGCGTTCGCCGACTTTGGTCTGGTAGCCCTCGTTGAAGGTCATGATGAAGGCGTGCGCCTGCGCTTCGCGCGCGGCGTGCTCGATCTGTTCCTGCGGCGTGTGCGGCGCGCCGAACGCGATGTTCTCCGCCACCGTGCGCGAGAACAGGAACACGTCCTGCTCGATCTTCGATATCTGCGAGCGCAGCCGGTCGAGATTCCAGTCGCGCACGTCCACGCCGTCAATCAGGATGCGCCCGGCGGTCACGTCATAGGTGCGGTTGATTAGTGTGGCGAGCGTGCTTTTACCGGAGCCGGTCTGCCCCACGATGGCGACGGTCTGGCCCGGTGCGATGCGGAACGACATATCGTGCAGCACCGGCGCTTCGCCTGTGTTGTAAGCGAAGGATACGTCTTCGAACACGATTTCACCCGCGATAGATTTGCTGATCCCGGCGGTGTTCTCGTCCAGGTCGGTTTCTTCACGGATGATGCTCAGCAGGCGGTTGGCGCTGGCGATGCCAAGCTGTACCAGCGAAAACGAAAAGAGCGAGATGAACACCGGGAAGCGCAGCACGTCCATCAGCCCCATAACCGCAATGATTTGCGGCAGCGTGACAGTTCCGCGATCATACAACACAATCGCGTGCAGGAAGGTCAGCCCCAGCGCGAAGCCGTAGATCAGCAGCGGCAGGTAGCGCGCCTCGATCTGGCCCTGCTCCACGAAGTAATCGCGGAACAGGCGCGCATTGCGCCGGAAACGCCCGCGCTCAAACGACTCCTGCCCGCTGGCCTTGACGATCTCAATACCGGAGATCGACTCCTCTAACCCGGCGTTGAGCGTGCCGAACTGCTCGCGCTGGTGTTGCATGACCGGGTTCAGGCGGCGGATGTAACCGCGCACCGAGACAATGTAAGCGACGACAAACAGCATCGGGACGAGCAGTAGTTCGAGGCGAATGAAGGCGATGAACGTCAGCGGAACGACGATCCCGACCACCGTCTCGTAAATGAAACGCAGCCCCGGATTGATCATGAAGTTGAGCTGGCGTACATCGTCAGTAGCGCGCGCCATGATATCGCCGACGCGCTGCCGGTCGTGGAAGATTTGACTCTTCTCCAACAGGCTGATGTATAACTCCTGGCGCGAATCGACTTCCAGACGTTGGGCCATCGTCTCGATCAGCAGGCTGGCGATCCAGAACGCAACGCTGCTCAACAACCGCAGCCCCAGCACCGCCAGCGAGAGCGTGATCAACACATTGCCCCCGGTGGGGTTAAGGATTTCGTCGGCAGCTTCCCCGATCAGCACAGGCCCCTGTGAATACGCCACAAAATCGACGATACTCAGCAGCATGGCACCGAGCACGATGAATTTATAGCGCCAGACATGCGACAGAATCCAGCGCGCGGCCCCGGTTATGGTGTAGTTATAGGCGTTCTCAACGGTGAATTCTCGTTTAGCAGCGTTCGCCATGCGTTTAGCTCCGATCTGCTATACACGGTCCCCGCACAACGGGGCGAACATGCGTTCTGAGGTCGGCATAGTATAACACACACGTGCGGTTTGTGGAAGGTTATTTTTCCGTTGCTGTGCCGAGGCATGACGGCACGGATGAGATGCGTATCGGTGGCGACAGGACGCACAGCATTATACGTTGATTCGCGCGTTTGTGACCAGGGGAAAAAAGGACCAGTTTGGTTTTTACTCCCCTGGCGTTACAATTGCAGGCGGCGTTTGGAACCGCTCTCAAGCCAACCGGCCAGAACGCGAATAGTTGCCAATTCTCATGGGTTCATAGTTTCTTAGCTACCAGCCTAAAGCTAATGGCTTTTTTAAAGGAGATCGGCGCGATGCAATATGGTTATTTTGATGACGCCCGGCGCGAGTACGTGATCACCAACCCGCGCACTCCGGTCAAGTGGATCAATTACGTCGGCACGCTGGCGTTTGGCGGCTTTGTGGATCACACCGGGGGATCGCTGATCTGCCGGGGCGATCCGGCGCTGAACCGCATCACCAGGTATATCCCGCAGCTTCCGGCTTCCGAGTTCAAGGGCGAGACGCTGTATCTGCGCTTCAAAACCGGGGACGGCTACACCGTGTTTTCGCCGTTCTACGTGCCGACTCTCGACCCCTACGACCGCTACGAGTGTCACGTCGGCATGGGTTACACGCGCTACGTGTCGGAGTTCTACGGCGTCCGCACCGAGATCACGGTGTTCGTGCCGCGCGGCGAGCAGCGCGTGATCCGCGACATTCGCGTGACGAACATTTCCAGCGCACCGCTCGCGCTCGACGTGATCCCGGTGGTGGAGTACACGCATTTTGACGCGCTCAAGCAGTTCACCAACGCGGATTGGATTCCGCAGACGATGCAAAGCCGCGCCGTGACGCACGACGGGCGCACCGTGCTTGTGCAGTACCCGTTCATGAACAAGGACCGGCAGGTGAACTACCTGACGTGCAGCCGCCCGGTGCAGTCCTTCGAAACCGACCGGCGGCGCTTCCTGGGCGCGAATGAGTACGGCACGTGGGCCGACCCGCAAAGCCTGCACGCGGAGTCGTTGAGCAGCTACGAGGCGCAGCGCGGGGACAATATCGGGGCGCTGCTGGTCCCGCTGGGCACATTGCAACCGGGCGAGACTCAGCGCGTGATCACGCAGTTGGGGCAGGCCGCGCAGATCGACGCGGCGCTGCCCGATATCGCGCGTTACTGGACCGGGGAAGCGGTCGATCAGGCGTTCGCTGCGCTGCAAAACTTCTGGGAGTCGTATCTGGACGTGTTACAGGTCCAGACGCCGGACGCCAGCATGAACAGTATGCTCAACGCGCACCACCCGCGCCAGTGCCACACGACCAAGAACTGGTCGCGCTACCTCTCGCTGTACCAGTTGGGGCTGGGCCAGCGTGGGCTGGGTTTCCGCGACAGTTCGCAGGACGTGATGGGCGTGATCGCGCACATGCCGGACGAGGCGAAAGCCTTGATCGTGCAACTGCTGCACACGCAGTTGCGCGCCGGGAACGCCATGCACCAGTTCAACCCGCTGAGTATGGTCGCCACGATGGGCGACGTGCGCACCGAACCCGACCGCCCGCAGTATTACAGCGACGATCACCTGTGGGTGATCCTGGCGATCTGCGAGTACATCAAGGAAACCGGCGATGTCGCGTTTCTCGACGAGATCGTGCCCTTTTACGACAGGGACAAGCACGAACAGCCTATCGAGTCCGGCACGGTGCGGGAACACATCCAGCGCGGGATCGCGTTCACGCGCGGCGACGTGGGCGCACACGGCCTGCCGCTGGCGGGTTTCGCGGACTGGAACGACACGGTTAACCTGCCTGCCGGGGCCGAGTCGTTGTTCACGGCCAACCTGTACGGGCGGGCGCTGCGCGAGATGATCGGCCTGCTGGATTTCATCGACAATACCGCGCTCGCCGACGAGTACCGCGCGTACTACGACGAGATGCGCGAGCGGGTTAATGCGCACGCCTGGGATGGCGCGTGGTATGTGCGCTACTTCG
>CAZMNL010000244.1:0-5185 GCA_964567525.1 uncultured Anaerolineaceae bacterium | reverse complement strand
CAAACACAATCCTGCCGTGGCCCGTGAGAATTTACAACAGGCCGTGCAGTTACGCCCCGCCGACGCCCTGTACACGTATTACGTGGGCCTGAGCTGGCACCGCGCCGATCAACACGAACAAGCGATCAAAGTGTACCGTAGGACGCTGGAGATCGATCCGGCGTTCGCGCGGGCGGCGAATGCGTTGGCGCTGGCCCTGGTGCAAAGCGGCCAGGATGTGACGCGCGACCCGGTCTGGAACCAGTTGGAGGCCGAGCAGCAGGCATACTTACAGCGCAAACCCACCAGCACGCCGTTGTCGCAGGCGTTTGTATTGATGGCGAACGATCAATGGGACGAGACCGAACCGCTGATCGACGCGGCGCTTGACGGTGATATGCCCGCGATGGCCCACTATTACCGGGGCGTACTCGACGCGCGCGCCGGGAACGACGATGCCGCGCTCGAACACTGGCAGAAGGCCCATGACGCCGATTTGCACACGCCCTACCTGGTGAATAACCTGACGCTGGCTTATACGCTGCGCGCCGAAAGCGCGCTGGTCGAAGATCGCACGGATGAGGCGCTGGCTTATGCCAGGAAGGGCCTGGCGGTCGATCTTACGCACCCCCGCCTGAGCGATATTCAGGCTACCATCCTTTTCGAGCGCGGGTACCGGGCCGCCGAACAGGGCGACTGGAACAAGGCGCTCGCGGCGTGGGAAAACATCGAAAACGCGACCGGCGCGAACGCGCGTGCGCTAGCGGCTAACATCGCGCTGGCCTATGAAAAGATCGAAAACGAGATCGAAGCGGCGGAAGCCTGGCGCGAATTCGCCCGCCGCCGCCCGCGCAAGGAAGGCGCGGAGGGCTGGCTCTCGCCGCAGCAGGTCGCGCGCCTGTGGACGCGCATTTCTCACCTGTACCTCAAAGCCGGTTGGCCCGAAGAAGCGATCACCACGCTGCAAACGGCGCTCAAATACGAGCCTGACGACATTGACCTGGGCCTGTCGTTGGCAAATGCTTACATCAGCGACGACCGCTCCGAAGCGGCCCACAACCAGCTTGACCGGATGCTGGAAAAGCAGCCCGACCACCTCCAAACGCTGGTGCTCAAGGCCGAACTGAGCGAAGCCGTGCCGCCGGAACGCTGGTATTTCCCCGGAATGTCGGAGCCGCCGGGAGTCCGGCAGTGGAAAAAGGTCCTGGAGAGCGGCGACGAGACCTATGTTCCTATCGCCAAAAAGCGTATCATGGCGCTTTACGAAGAGGCTTTCGACGATGCGTGGCGCTGGGGTGGTCCCCCACTTGCCCGGAAACAGGCCGAAACTGCGTTTGAAGTCGTGCCCGATCATCATTTCCTGCGGGCGCGTTATGTACATCTCTTGCTTCAGGAAAAGCCGCGCGGCAAAAAAGCGCAGAAGGAACACGAGGCGAACATCCAGGCGCAGGTGGCGCTGATCGACCTGACGGACGAAGAAGCCCTGCACCAGTTGATCGACGCCTGGCATATCGCCGGGCGTCACAAGGACGCCGCCGCGACCCTGGAAACAGCCAATGACGCGCATCCCCTGGATCCCGACTTCTATCTCGGCATTGGCGCGTGCGCCGTCACCCGCGAGCAGGACACCATCGCGCAGGGCTACTTTGACGAAGCTGTGAAGCGCGCGCAGCCCGCAGACCGGCTGAAGTACAAGGCGCGCGTCGGGCTGCATTACGCCAGCAGCGACGAGGAAGGCCGCGCCGAGACGATCTGGAAACAGGTGCTTGAAGAAGACCCCGATCACGGCTACGCACATTATTACCTGTGGATTCTCAATCACCGGGGGAGCAACCAGCGCCAGGCCAGCAAACACCTTAAAGCGGCCAAAGCGTGGGCGGACAAACACCAGGATATGGAACTCAAGGCCAACATCGCGCAAACCGAGGAAACGTTTAACAACCCGATGCGCGGCCTGTTTTCGATGCTGCCGCCCGGCATTGACCCCAGCCAGTTACCCCCCGGCATGTTGGATGACATCCTCGGCGGTATCCTGGGGGGTGAGTTCCTCGACGACGAGGATTACGACGACGACGACGATTTCGACTTTGATCTGCCCTTCTTTGGGCGTGGAGGGTAATCACGATGGATCACCACAAGCCCCCGCGCAAAAAGCGCGACCGTAAGTTCGATGCTCAGACGGATCAAGCTCTGCGCGATCCATACCAGGTATTGGGTCTCCCGCGGCAGGCGGACGAGGCCGCGATCAAAAAAGCCTATTTCGCCAAAGTGCGCGAACACCCGCCGGAACGTGACCCGGACCAGTTCCGGCAGATTCGCATGGCCTATGATGCGCTGCGCACGCCGGAGGCCAAAGCCGCGACGGACCTGTTTCTGCCACATCCCCCGGTTCCTTACCAGCCGTACAAGCGTCCACCGGGCTACGATCTCAGTTTTCATACTGAAGATTGGCAGGTGCTGGTCCGCGTTAAAACCGATCTCGACCGCACGAACTTCAACGCAGATTTTCGTGGGATCACGTTATGAGCAACCGGTTGATCTTCCAGGCGTTGCACGACCTGGCCCGCCGCATCGACGCGCTGGACCATGCGCGCACCAACGGCGCATCGGCGGACGACACGGAAGAAGCGCTCGACAAGCAGCTCAAACGACTCTCGCGCGAGGTGTTCAAGGCCAATACCCTGTTTGAAGCGCAGTCCGAGCAGACCCAGAAAGCACTGGAAACCGCGCAAAGCGCGCTCGGCGACCTGGGCGAGCAGCAGACTACCGCCGTGCAGCAGGCCAGGCTGGAGATGGTCAGGGCGCTGCTGCCGGTGCTGGACAGTATCGAAGCGGGCTTAAAAAGCGGTACGAAACAGGTCAAAGCCCTGCTGGAAACCTCGCCCGAAGCGGCCCGCGCGCTGGCCGCCTGGCTGAAGGGCCAGCAGCTTCTACGCGAACGACTGCTCAAACTGTTGGAAGCGGAGGGCGTCACGCCAATTGCCGCAGTCGGGCAGGTCTTCGACCCATATAAGCACGTCGCGGTGAAAGCGGTCCAGGACCCGCAGCGCGCCAGCGGTCTGGTGGTGGCGGAAGAACGGCGCGGCTACCAACACGGCGACATGGTGCTGCGCTATGCCGACGTGATCGTCAACCGCTACCCGCAAACCTAAGCAGCACAGTCTACAGTCAGCACATATACACGGAGCGAGCATACGATGCCCATCATTGGGATTGATTTAGGTACGACATTTTCAGCGGTGAGCGTGGTTCGTGGCGGCGAACCCACCATGATCCCGGTGGGGGATGAGCGCATCATGCCATCAGTCATCGGGCTGTCACCGGAGGGCCGCTGGCTGGTGGGGCGTCCGGCGCTCAACCAGTGGGCGCTGTATCCGGATCAAACCGTGCGCTCGATCAAGCGCAAGATGGGCAGCGATGAACAGGTCTCGCTGGGCGGGGAAATCTACACGCCGTCCCAAATCTCCGCGATGATCCTGCGCGCGCTCAAGTCGGCGGCGGAACAACACCTGGAAACCGATATCACGCAGGCCGTGATCACGGTCCCGGCATATTTCTCCGACCGGCAGCGGCAGGCCACCATCGACGCGGGCCGCATCGCCGGGTTAGAAGTCATGCGCATCATCAACGAGCCGACGGCGGCGGCGCTGGCCTACGGCATGGACCGCAGCAACAGCGAGATCGCGCTGGTCTACGACCTGGGCGGCGGGACGTTTGACGTGTCACTGGTCGAACTCTCGGACGGGATCGTCGATGTGCGCGCCAGTCACGGTAATACGCAGTTGGGCGGCGATGATTTTGACGAACGGCTGGCCGCGTGGCTCCAGCAGCAGTTCGAAGCGCAGCACGGGGTCGATTTGCGCGGCAACCGGCAGGCTTTGGCTCGCATCCACCGCGCTGCGGAACAGGCCAAGATCGAACTCTCGCGCGAGCCGTTCACCTGGGTGCGCGAGGAATACCTGGCGCAGAAACGTGACGAACCGCTGCACCTGGAAATTGAGGTCAGCCGCGCGCTGTTCGTCAGCCTGATCGAAGACCTGCTGCTCTCCACGCTGAACTCGGTGGACCGCGTGCTGGGTGATGCCGGTGTCGAGTCTCCTGATCACGTGATGCTGGTGGGTGGCAGCACGTATATTCCGGCGGTGTGGGAGTTGGTCGGTGAGCATACCGGCGTGACGCCGCGCCAGGACGTGAACGCCTCGGAAGCGGTGGCGCTGGGAGCCGGGATTCAAGGCGCGATCATCGCCGGGGAACCGATTGACGCGATCCTGGTGGACGTGACGCCGTATTCGCTGGGGATCTCGGTGGCCGAAATCATGCCGTTCGGCGGCATGATCCCGGACCGCCTGAAAGTGCTGATCCCCCGCAACGGCACGATTCCGACGATGCAGCGCGAGGTCTTCAAGACGACGTTTCCGGGCCAGACATCCGCCCGTATCGAAGTCTACCAGGGTGATAACCCGATTGCCTCAGAAAACACGCTGTTGGGCGAATTCCTGTTCGAGAATCTGAAGCCCGACCGCGACGACGGTCTGGCGAGCGTCACGGTCCAGTTTGACATCACGGTGAGCGGTATTCTGAAGGTCACGGCGGTGGACCTGGGCACTGGGCGCGAGAACGGTATCGAGGTGCAGGCGTCGCGCGAGCAGTTGAGCCATGCCGATATTCAGTCGGCGCGGCTGGCACTGCCGGATATTGCGCCGCTGACTTCTGCGATCATGTCCGAACTGCTGCAAAATACCGAAACGCTGCTGGCGCGCGCCAATACCGTGCTGGAACGCACCGGCGACGCCGACCTGCAAAACGCCATCGAAGAGGTGGTCCGCTACCTGGAAAGCGGCGAGGAAGCGCCGCTGCGCGAGGCGCTCGAAGAACTGACCGATGTCTTGTTCGATCTGGACGACGAGGATTGAGCGGGGCTGCCGGCTACTTTTGAGCGGTAGAAAAAAGCTTGACAGTCCCCCGGCGGACTGCTACAATGCTTGCACACTGGGATGGGTTCCCCCTACCTGCCCTGGTGTGCCTGGGCCTGTAGCTCAGTTGGGAGAGCGCTACAATCGCACTGTAGAGGTCAAGGGTTCGAGTCCCTTCAGGTCCACACTTCGTTTACTAGGCATATACAAATCAGCTTCAAGCGGGAACGTGTAATACAGCGTTCCCGTTCCGTTTTTAATCACAATCTTCGCCACGAACTGGTGAATCGCCC
>CAZMNL010000243.1:0-5191 GCA_964567525.1 uncultured Anaerolineaceae bacterium | reverse complement strand
GACACCCAAACGCTGCCGGGGATCGAAACCTCAAATGGGCAATTATTTCTGTGGATCAGCCTAACTAAGCGTGGGGCTGTCATTACTGAATCGTCGGGCATACGTCAGCCTGCAATAAGGTTAAATCCTGGATAATCCTGCACACTTAGCCTTAAAATCATGAGGAGTTACACAGTTGACAGTTTTCAGTCCACAGTGACAGCCACCAACCGGATCACTGAAAACTGATGACTTGCGTTGGAAAAGCAGCCCTGTTCCTCGCTCAACCAGGGTTCATTGACGCGAACTGCGTAAGTCCTAACCACTTGAAGGGGCGAGTTGGTATCATGCCATCCGTACAACGTTTTACGATTCAGGATGGGGACCAGGCGGGCAAAGTGATCGAACTGACCACGTTCCCATTCACCATTGGCCGCGCGCGTGAGTGTGACTTTGTGCTGGACTTCACCGAGATATCGCGGCTGCACGCGGAGTGTACCAGCGATCATCTCAATATTTTCCTGGAAGACCTGAACAGCACCAACGGCACGTTTGTGAACGGGCGTCGCCTGGGAAACGGTGAACAGTACCGGCTGCGCGCCGGGGATGTCGTGAACTTTGCGCGGGTTTCCACCTGGCTCTTTGAGGACCCCGCCACCACCGCGCAGGTGGACCGCGTGACGATCAAACCGGGCTTAGCCATTGACTATGCAGCGGCGCGTGTCACGCTTGGCGGTGCGCCGTTGCAGCCGCCGCTCAGCCCGAACCAGTTTGCGCTGCTGTCGGTGCTGTATGACAATCCAGGCCGCATCGTGGGCCGTGACGAGATCGTGGAGAGCGTCTGGGGTGCGGACGAAGATGTGAGCGACCAGACGATTGACGCGCTGGTGAGCCGCCTGCGCAAACGCCTGAACGAAACCGATCCGGGCCATGAATACATCATCACGCGGCGCGGCTTTGGCCTGATGTTCGAAAACCGTAAACTGTAAGGGATTAGGATGTTATTCTGTGCCGGACTCTCGTGAACGTGTCTTGATTCTCGCGTCGGGATCGCCCCGCCGCCGCGAACTGCTGGGATTGTTGGGGCTGCCGTTTGAGCGTACTTCTGCCGATATTGATGAAACCCCCTATCCGGGGGAACACGCGCGCGCCTATACCGTGCGACTCAGCCGCGAGAAAGCGCAGGTCGCCGGGGATCACGTGACAGGCCCGGCGCTGGTGCTGTCTGCGGATACCACCGTCGCGGATGGTGAGACGATCCTGGGCAAGCCCGCTGACGCGGACGAAGCCCGCGCCATGCTGCAACGTCTGCGCGGGCGCGCGCACCAGGTCTACACCGCGCTCACCGTGCTGGATACCGTCACCGGGCGGCAGATCACGGATGTTTCTGTAACCGATGTGCCGATGCGCCGCTACAGCGACGCCGAAATCGACGCCTATATCGCCAGCGGCGACCCGTTCGATAAGGCGGGTGGTTACGCGATTCAAAACAGCGACTTCCAACCGGCGACCCTGCGCAGCGGGTGTTATGCGAATGTGGTCGGGCTGCCGTTGTGCCACCTGCTGCGCGTGCTGCGCGTCTTTGACGTGGTTCCGGCGGCGGACGATGTGCCGCAGCGCTGCCAGCGCCACCATGATTACGACTGCGATGTTACGGAACGTATCCTGGATGAAGAACCATCCGAAACCAGCGCAGGTCAAACGTAGTTCGACGCTGCCGGGTGCGGGCGCTATAATGGCGACCAGGGGCAACTGATTATCGAGTCTGGGGGGTAAAGCCGGGACAGGACAGCGGCTTTACCTTTTGTTTTTTTGCACACGTCGGTTTAGCGAGGGTGATGGTATCATGCGAAGATGGATGTATCGTTTAATGCTGCTGCTGCCGGTGATGGCGCTAGTAGTATCGGCGTGCGCGGGAATCGATTCCGGGACGGGAGCCAACACCAGCGGGTTGGACGTTGCATCCCCCCTGACGCTGGAACAGGCCGACCAGGTCGCGGGAACCTTCCTGCAAGCGTGGGAAAACAGCGACTACGCCACGATGTACGAGCTGATCTCACCCAACAGCCGCGACGCCTATACCGAAACCGATTTCAGCGACCAGTACACCAGCGCCGCCACGCAGATCACACTCAACACGCTGGAGACACAGGTTATCAATTCGCTGCGCCAGGGCACGACGGCAACAACCCTGTATAACGTCGTCTTTCAAACCGAAATGTTTGGCGAGATCATCGACAATGATCGCACCCTGCGCCTGATCGAGACGCCGAGCGGCTGGCGCGTGGCGTGGTCGCGCATGGATATCTTCGCCGATCTCGCGGAAGGCGCGCGGCTGGAACGGCTGCAAACACTGCCCGGTCGCGGCAACATCTATGACCGTAACGGTAAAGTGCTGGCCGATCAGAACGGGCGCTCGGTGGGCGTTTACCTGGTGCGCCAGGAAGTGCCGGATGAACAGGGCTGTATCGCGCTGATGTCGCTGATCCTCAAACGCGAAGAGGATCAGATCGCCAGCCGGTTCAACCGCTTTCTGCCGGAAACCCGCTTTTTGATGGGCGAGATCGACCCCGAAACGTTTGAACGGAATCAAAGCGCGCTGCTCCAGTTATGCGGGGTGGGCGATGACGACTACGATACCTATATCCGCAATACGCGCCGCTACTTCGGCGATCTTGCACCGCATATCGTCGGCTATGTCGGGCAGATTCAGCCGGCACAGGTCGAGGAATACGAACGACGCGGCTATCCGCGTGACGCCTTGATCGGGCAGAGCGGCATCGAACGCACCTACGAAGAATATCTCGCGGGCAAGCCTGGCGGGCGTTTGTTGATCATCTCGCCGACCGGTGAAACACTGCGCGAGATCGCCCGCACCAGCCCGGAACCCGGTCAGAGTGTGTACCTGACCATCGACCGCGATCTGCAAGAATCCGTACAAATCGCGTTTGTAGAAGCCTACAACGAGGCAACCCCTACCTGGACACAAACATCGCGCGGCGCAGCAGGCGTCGTAATGCAGGTGAAAACCGGCGAAATTCTGGCCGCCGTGAGCTATCCTGGGTTTAACCCCAGCCTGTTTAACCCGGATTCCCTGCTGGACAGCAGCGAACGTGCTCAGGCGATTGCCGACCTGAACAGCGATCCGCGTACCCCGCTGCTCAACCGTGTGACACAGGGGCGCATCCCGGCGGGTTCGGTGTTCAAAATCGTGTCTACGGCAGCCGGTTTAGATAGCGGCGTCTTCAGCCCCCAGACCACCGTCATGTGTACCGGCATCTGGTACGGTGAGCAGTATGGAGATGGGCGACCCTTCCGCACCGACTGGAAAGAAACCGGGCACGGCATTACAAACTTTTCAAAGGCGCTGACGGGTTCCTGCGATCCGTACTACTGGGAACTGGGCGTCGCGCTGCACAACGCCGACCCGCAACTGCTGACGGAATACGCCTACAAGATGGGGCTGGGCGTGCCAACCGGTCTCGAAGACCTGTCCGAAGAGATCGGCCAGGTTCCCAATGCCGATCTCGTCTTCCGCACCGATGCGCGCTCGTGGAATATCTCCGACACGCTGAACATGGTCATCGGGCAGGGCCAGATGCAGAATACGCCGCTGCAAATTGTGCGCATGGTCGCATCGGTGGTAAACGGCGGACAGTTGCTCAAGCCGCTGTTTGTAGACCGCGTGCAGATCATCGGCGAAGAACCGGTTTATACCGCGCAACCGGAGGTGATCAGCCAGCTTGATTTCGATGCGCAGGTATACGAAGTCATTCAGGAAGCCATGTGCAATGTGACGCTTGATCCTGTCAACGGCACGGCGCATTACATCTTTGAAGAGTGGTATCCCTTCCAGGCGCGGAATGGGTTCAATGTAACCGTCTGCGGCAAGACCGGCACATCGGAAACCGGCGGCGAAACGACTAAACCCCAGGCGTGGTTTGTGGCCTATGCCCCGCGAGAAGACCCGGAAATCGCCGTCGCGGTGGTGGTCGAAAACTCGTGCGAAGGGTCCGAAGTCGCCGCGCCCATCGTGCGCCGCATCATCGAAGACTACTACGGGATGCCCCATTCCACGTGGCCGGGTTTGTGGACCACCGGCTGTATCCCGCTGGGCGAATAATATCAATCTGCTGCGGGGGTGGGTTTAACCGCCCATCCCCGCGATTCCCTCTGCATATTCCCCCCGTACACGCGACGTTTGTTTATTTTGCCCACATCAAACCGGGCGCTAATGTCTTATCCTATACGAACCGTGACACCTGCTCCCAATAACAGCAAATCTTTTTTCACCACAATAAGATTTTAGCGCACCCCAAATAGTGTTTTCCTCAAAACGATAAACTATCATGCGGTCGCTTGCCGGTGAAGCCGCCAGAGGAGCTATGTCATGATTCATCACTTACCACCACCGCAGGGACTCTACGATCCCGCTCATGAACGCGATGCCTGTGGCATTGGGTTTGTGGCGAACATCAAGGGCCACAAATCGCACGAGATCATCCGGCGCGGGCTGGAAGTGCTCGAACGCATGACGCATCGCGGCGCAGAGAGCGCCGACAACCGCACCGGCGACGGCGCGGGGATCATGCTCCAGGTCCCGCACGCCTATTACGAGACGTTGGTCCCCAACCTGCCCCCACCGGGCCACTACGGGACCGGGATCGTATTCGTGCCGCGCGACCCGCAAGCCGCCGAGGTGTGTATACGCACCTTTGACGGTATCGTACAGGATGCCGGTCTGAGCGTGCTGGCGTGGCGTGATGTACCGGTCGATAGCAGCGTCCTGGGCGAGATCGCGCGCGCTGCCGAGCCGGTGATCAAGCAGGTGTTCGTCGCCAGAGATGCGGCGCAGAATGCGATCGGCGCGGACCTGGAACGCCAGCTTTACGTGATCCGCAAGCAGGCCGAGGCCGCCATCCGGCAGTTGTCCCTGGCAGAGACGCAGCAATTCTACATCACCAACCTTTCAAGCAAGACCGTGATCTACAAAGGCATGTTGATGCCGGAACAGATCACCAGTTACTTCTCCGAACTCGGCGATGCGCGCATGGAAAGCGCGATTGCGCTGGTCCATTCGCGCTTCAGTACCAACACCTTCCCCACCTGGGACCTCGCGCAGCCGTTCCGGTTGGTGGCGCACAACGGCGAGATCAACACCGTGCAGGGAAACCGGCTGTGGATTCAGGCGCGTGAGGGCGAACTCTGTTCG
>CAZMNL010000242.1:0-5202 GCA_964567525.1 uncultured Anaerolineaceae bacterium | reverse complement strand
GGGTATGAGCGTCTGGACGGCGACGGCGGAAGTGCCCGACCAGCAGCGCGAACAGGCCCGCGCGCTGCTTGAGGCATTGGGCGAGGAAGTCTACGTCGATGACGAGGGCTATCTCGACATGGCGACCGCGCTCAGCGGGACCGGCCCGGCGTATGTCTTCATGTTCCTGGAGGCGCTGGTCGATGCGGGCGTACACCTGGGATTCTCGCGTCACGTCGCCGAAAAACTGGTGCTGCAAACCATGCGCGGATCGGTCGAATACGCGGCGCAGTCCGGCGATCATCTCGCTTCGCTGCGTAATCAAGTCACCAGCCCCGGCGGGACCTCCGCCGAGGCGATCTACCAGTTGGAAAAAGGCGGGCTGCGCACCGTGATCTCGCGCGCGGTGTGGGCGGCCTACCAGCGCAGTGTCGGACTCGGCGGCGGGCGCAAAGTCTCGCGGCTGGGGGGGCGGCATCCTGACGAGAATGGCGACAGTGACGACTATGGGGACTGAGGCGGCGGTGCGGAACTCAGCCACAGGACAATGCCATCGGCGGCGGTGGTGGTGATCTCAAACGGCAGCGCCGCGTGCAGATCGGCGGCAGTGTATGGCGGGTCAACGCAGTAAACGCGCTGCAAGTCGCAGCCGTCGATATCGTAGAACCAGATCACGCTGATCGGCGCGCGAGTGGCTCCGGTGATCGTGTCCCACTCGGCGAGCGTTTTGGGAACTCTGGTATTGAGGATTCCGGTGTGGATCAGCAGATGCGCGGGGGCATTGGTATACACGCGGCCCGCCGGTGCGTCGTCGCGCAGCGCTTCGATCAATGCCGACTCGTGCCAACTGTCATAGGTGTTCTGCGCGGATTCGCTGATTACGCGTAGAGTAGGCAGGCTGCGATCCAGTTGGATGATCGGCACAGCCAGCCACAGCGCCGCGCCCGCGATGATCGCGCGGTTCAGCCAGGGACGCGACTCCGTGCGTGCCAGCAGCCCGTCAACCCCCATGAACGCCAGGCACAGCACGAAGGTATGCACCGGGACCATGAAACGGTCGTCGATGTCCGAAAGGTTATACACGCTGCCTTCGATGATGAAGAACGCCGCATAGATGATGATCAGAACAAGCATGGTATGGGGCAGGGCCGCGCGCAGGTGCGTCAGGCTCCGGCCCCGGTGACGGCGCACGAACAGCGCGGCAAGTACCAGCAGGGCGATCCCGATCAACAGTGTACCGATGATGTATCCGATCCCAAATTGATCCGGCAGGAACCACGCCACCAGCGTATCATAAAACTGCCGGTAGGTGACGCGCAGGGTGCGTGGTGTGTTCTCGCGCGTTCCGGCGATAGTCCCTGCGACGTACAGATTACGCGCCATCCACAGTGCGACCGGCAGCCCGCTAACGATGCCAAACAGGGCGGCATCCGCAATCCGTTTGCGCAGTGTCGCGCCGTGCATCACCAGGATCGAGATGCTGCCCGCCGCGATCAGGAACACGCCTACCCAGCGTTGCAGCCCGGCGAGCGCCGCGATCACGGCTGCGCTGAACAACCATGCACTGCGCTGCGTGCGCAGGTAGCGCACAAACGCGATCATGAAGACAATGTAAAATAGCACAAACAGCGGTTCGGACCATGCGTAAGCTGATACCAGGACCTCCGGCGCGCCGAACAGGATCGCGAGCGTGGCGATCACTACCAGCGCGCGGGACCGGATATGCTGCGCGAACAGCACGCCCGAAGCCAGCACAATCCCGGCAAACGTGATCGCGTTCAGCCAACCGATGACGTTCAGGATATGCAGGTTTGTGCTAAACAGATCGCTGAGCGCCCATAGCCCTGCCAGAATGACAGGGTACAGTGGCGGCCAATATACCACCGGGTCGCGTCGGAAGTTCTCGTAGCCCTCACCGCCGAGCATGTTCCGCGCCACCGAGAAATACTGGTACGAGTCCGGTGAGGTGGCGATGCCGTCCGGCACGCTGATGCGCAGCACAACCGGCGCACTGAGGCTGAACACAACCAGTAACACGAGAAAAATGTGACGAGGGACTCTATCAGGCATGAATGACGCAGACTCCTTAACGGGATGCTCAAAGCGGCGCACATTGTAACGGTATTCGCTTGAATACCCAAGAGGCGCATTACCGCGCCACAAAAAGTATCATAAGATTTTGAAAATTTCTGTTAATTGTTCTATATTTAACAATATGCGCCCCGGCGTTGTACAATCTGGGGTTAGAGATGTTTTTTACAGGCTGCGTTTTTGTGATTACACCGGCACTTTATAAGCTGTTCTGACCTTCCCAGGCTGTGAGGAGAGGCAACCTAAACATGGCGGAAATGACCAGCGATATTACCAAAACTTTGCTCGATCAGATTAAAGGCTTTGAGCGCGAACGTAAAGCCGTAGACGTGGGCTATGTCGATGAGGTTGGCGACGGCATCGCCCGCGTACACGGTCTGGACAGCGTGCGCGCGCAGGAACTCGTCCAGTTTGAAAACGGCGTGATAGGCATCGCCTTCAACTTGGAAGATGACAACGTCGGTATCATCATCCTGGGCGACTATCTCGACATCAGAGAGGGTGACGAGGTGCGCGGGACCGGGCGCATTGTTTCGATCCCGGTGGGTGATGGCGTGGTCGGGCGCGTGATCGATGCGCTCGGCAACCCCATTGACGGCAAAGGACCGATCAAGGCTGAGCGCCTGATGGCGGTGGAACGCATCGCGCCCGGCGTGATCGAGCGCCGCAACGTGGACCGCCCGGTACAGACCGGTATCCGCGCGATTGACGCGATGATCCCGATTGGGCGCGGCCAGCGCGAGTTGATCATCGGCGACCGGCAGACCGGCAAAACCGCCATCGCCATTGACGCGATCATCAACCAGAAGGGCAAAGACCTGATCTGCGTGTACGTCGCCATCGGGCAGAAGCGCGCGCAGGTTGCCAGCGTGGTGCAGGTGCTTGAGGAACACGGCGCGATGGACCACACGGTTATCGTGGTGGCGTCGGCCTCTGACCCGGCAGCGCAGCAGTACATCGCGCCGTATGCGGGCTGTGCGGTCGGTGAATACTTCATGGAAAAGGGCCAGGATGCGCTGGTGGTGTACGACGACCTCAGCAAGCACGCCTGGGCGTACCGGCAGGTATCGCTGCTGCTGCGCCGCCCGCCCGGACGCGAAGCATACCCCGGCGACGTGTTCTACCTGCACAGCCGCTTGCTGGAACGCGCGGCGCAGCTTTCCGACGCGGAAGGCGGCGGCAGCCTGACCGCGCTGCCGATCATCGAAACGCTGCTCGGTGACGTGTCCGCTTACGTGCCCACCAACGTGATCTCGATCACGGATGGGCAGATTTACCTGGAAAGCGACCTGTTTTACTCCGGCGTGCGCCCGGCGCTGAACACCGGTATCAGCGTCAGCCGCGTGGGTGGCGACGCGCAGCGCAAGATCATGAAAAGTGTGGCGGGCGGTCTGCGCCTGGATATGGCGAACTTCCGCAGTCTCGCGGCGTTTGCGCAGTTTGGCTCCGACCTGGACAAGTCCACCCAACAGCAGTTGGATCGCGGGATGCGCCTGCAAGAAATCCTCAAGCAGCCGCAGTACCAGCCGACGCCGCTCAGCGACCAGGTGGCCCTGATCCTGGCCGGGACGCGCGGCAAGCTGGATCATGTGCCGGTTCCGCAGGTCAAGGAATGGGAAGATGGCTTCCTGAATTACTTCCACAGCCAGCACCCGGACTTTGAACAGGTGTTGAGCGACGCGGATTACCAGCTCACAGACGAGATCGCGGTCCTGCTGCTCAATGTGGCGGACGAGTACAACGAAGCGTGGGCCGAACTGCACGCGGGCGAGTAAACCATGCCAACGACACGGGAAATTAAACGCCGAATCCGTTCGGTAAAGAACATCAACCAGGTGACGCGCGCCCTGGAAGCCGTCTCCGCTTCGGCGGTGCGGCGTGCGCAGTCCGCCATGCTCGCCAGCCGCCCGTATGCGCAGCACGCCTACGAGGTGCTGGTGAATGTGGCCGCGCAGACCACCGGCAGGGCGGAGCACCCGCTGCTGGAAGTCCCGGCGCAGGTGGACCGCATCGGGATCGTACTTGTCACCGGGGATCGCGGATTGGCGGGCGCGTACAATACGAACATTGTGCGGCGCACGATTCGCTTTGTGGAGCGCTACGAGCGCCCGGTGCATTGGATCACGGTGGGGCGCAAGGGCCGCGACCTGACCCGCCGCTGGATCGCGCGGCAGCAGGCCGCCGAGCATGTGCCCGATTACCTGCTGGACCAGGAAATCGTCGCGGAGTTCTCGCACCTGCCCGCCGACCCGGACCTGGGCGACGTGGCGCAGATCGCGCGCGTGGTCTTTGACGAGTTCCTGACCGAGGTTGACGAGGTGTTCATCGCGTATACCAACTTCATCAACACGATGACACAGCAGCCGCGCGTGCTGCCGCTGCTGCCGCTGCGCCCCTTCGCGCCGCGCACGCGCGATATCATGGACTTGGTGGAAACCGATCCGCAGGTGGAAAGCCGACGCCGCGATTACATCTTCGAACCCAGCGCGGCGGCGATCCTGGGTGAAGTGGTGCCGCGCTTTACCGAACTACAGGTATTGCAGGCCATCCGCGAGAGTCTCGCCAGCGAGCACAGCGCGCGTATGGTAGCGATGCGCAACGCATCCGAGAGCGCGGAGACGCTCTCCGACGCCCTGCAATTGGAATTCAACAAAGCACGCCAGTTGGCGATTACCAGCGAGATTCTGGACATTATCGGCGGTGTGGAGGCGCTGGCCCAGGGCGAAGAATAAGCCGGGCCGCGATCACTCTGCTGCGAGGGAGCAAAAAACCAGCATGGCAACAGCAGCGAAACAGGAAGTTAAGGGAACCATTGCGCAGATTCTCGGCGGCGTGGTAGATGTCGCCTTTCCCCCGGATGCCGAACTGCCGGAAATTTACGACGCGATCCGCGTCCCGCGCGCCGGGCAGGATGACCTGATCCTGGAGGTGCAGCAGCATCTCGGCCATAACCAGGTGCGCTGTGTGGGCATGGACACCACCGACGGGCTTCAGCGCGGGGTGGATGCCTACGCGACCGGCGCGCCGATCATGGTCCCGGTGGGCGAAGAGGCGCTGGGGCGCGTGTTCAACGTGTTGGGCCACCCGATTGACGGGCGCGGCCCCATTGAGACGCGCACCCGCTACCCGATT
>CAZMNL010000241.1:0-5219 GCA_964567525.1 uncultured Anaerolineaceae bacterium | reverse complement strand
GCCGCCAGGGATGCACGCGCCATTGCGCCACCCCAGGCCACCAGCGCGATCAGTACCACCAGCGGCAGCGCCAGGCTGCGCACCGTATAGCGCAGCGCAAACCGGCGATCATGCAGCCGCCACACCGCCGGAAGCAGCACCACCCCGACATACTTGGTCAGCACGCCGAACCCGGTCGCCAGCGCGGACCGGTCCGCGCGCCCATCCAGCAGCCACCACAGCGCCAGCAGCAGCAGCAGCGCCACCAGCGGCTCAAACGTCCACCAGGGCACGATCACCGGGGCCGCCAGCAGCGCATAAACCCAGGACAGCGCGTTAGCCGTAGCCTGGCCGTGCAGCCGCCGCGCCAACTGCCGCAGCAGCACCAGATTACCCACATCGACCGCAGTCAGCAGCAGTCCTAGCGCCGTCGCCCAGGTCGCATAACCACCGCCGCCGAAGACGCGGTACAGCCCGATGAACAACATACCCCACACGGGCGGGAACTCGAACCAGAAATCGCGGTAGGGCCAATTCCCCTGATCGGTGAGCCGCGCCAGTTCGAAGTAATAACGCAGGTCGCCAAAGGTGCTCATGCCACGCTCGACGGTTTGCGGCGCGCCTTCTGGCGTATAGAGATCAAACGCGGCGGGCTGGTACACCACGCCAAACACCAGCCGGAACACCACCACCAGGATCAACAGCAGCCGGAAGTCATCCAGCAGGTTAACCGGCGGCGAATGCCCACCGAAACCGCGATCAGCCATCCGCTGCTACCCGCACGAACAGCGACGAGCGCCCCTCGTCAAACTGCTGCTCGGCCCATATCTCCGGCTGTGTGCGCAGCATCACCGTGAAGAAACTCTCCGACTCGAACGCAATCACGTCGATTCCTTGCGCGTCGAGCATGGCGTCCCAACCTTCGCGCACAAAAACGATCTTCAGATAATCGCGCAGGAACGCATCATCGTACAGGTCCGTGCGCCCATCGACGTAGACCGGCACATCCGGCGCAGCGAACATCAGATAGCCGCCCCAGTTGTAGCTGTTGAACAGCTTGCCATCCGGCGGTGACTCGTTCAGATAGGCCGCCAGCTCCACCGGGAACCGGTCGCGCTGCGCCTCGCGGACCGCCCCGGCATCCAGCGTGTTAATAATTTTCCCCAGCGCACCCAGCCCTATCAGAACCAACAGCACCCAGTTCAGCAGCGCCATACGCGGCGTCAGCGTGCGGCGCAGTTTGATCTGCCAGCCGCGATCCGTCAGCCACGCATTGACATGCCGCGACAAAACCGGTGTCGCAGCCACCGCGAACACGGCGACATTGCGCCCGGCTGAGAGCGCCAAAAATCCTGTCCCGGCGACCAGCGCCAGGTCGGTCCAATCGATCCGGCGGCTGCTCAGTCCCGCCGCGCCGAGGATGCCCAGCAGCAGCAGCGCAAACGGCCACGTCTGCGGCTGGTGAAAATTCGGCGAGGCCCATTCTTCGATAAAATCTTGCAGCACGCCGATCCCTACCGTGCGAAACGGGTAAGCGAGCATCTGGATTCCGTAAGGGTTCAGCGCAACGACAGCAACCGACACGGCAGTCACCAGCGCCTGTTTGCGCAGCCGCCCCCACCGGACCACGCGATCATCGTCGGGATTGAACAGGTTGCCGAACACTTCCCCGGCCAGTGATCCGAACAGGAAAATAAACCCGATAGCAAAACCGCCGTGCAGATTCACCCACAGCACCATCAGCGGCGGAATCAGCCACAAACGGTCTACGTGTTCGCGTTTGTACAGGTGCAGCAGGTAAAGCACCAGGGCGCTGAGCATGAACGAAAACATCTGCGGGCGCGGCAGCCAGAACATCGCCGCTGTCGCCGCGCCCAGCACCACCATAAACGCGCGCACATAGACGTTGCCCTCACACATCAGGTAGACAAACGCCATCCCCGCCGCTGCCAGGGCCGCCATATACAGCGCCAGCCCAATGTTACCGAGATCGCCGGGATCGGTGCTGCCGCCGAACAGTTCGTAAACGCTGTAGATGACCACCTGCGATCCCCAACTGTGATCGATCCAGTCTTCACCGGCGCGCGTGTGGGAAAAAGGATCGGTGGTGAGGATTTCACGCTGATCGAGCATATGCTCACCGGCGCGCACATGCCACCACATATCGGTATCGAGCGGTACGCGCACCGCCATCATAAACACGAGGATAAACAGAATCGCCACCATCAGCCGTTGGATGGTCAGCTTACGCCAGAAAGACATCACACGCCCCCTGCTCTACAAAAACGGCGGCTCACACTGGCTCAACGACGCATCACGGGGCAATCGCACGCCAGTAGGTAATCTCCAGATCGATATCGCGGCCCAACCTTTGTTCGATAGCTTCTTCCGCTTTCGTAACCTGAGCGCGTGTAATGACGCGCGTACTGCGGATCGTCGCGGTGACTTCATTACCGTGCAGCGCCACGTCGAGTACGTCGGCCTCATCAAAATGACGCTCCAACACACTGCGCGTCGCGCTGGTCTGCTGGCTGGTTTCGACCACATTCATAAATGTACTTGCCAACGGCAGCGCCAGCAACCCCATCACAACCAGTAAAACGATAACCTGCCGGTAGGTATGCACATTGCGGCGCGGTCGCAGCCCTAACCACGCGAATACCGCCGCGCCAGCCAGTCCAATGCTCACGATATTGGTCAGGAACAGCAGGGCCGCCCCATACGCCAGCCCATATTCACCAAACGAGAGCGCCAACCCCACCGTACACAGCGGCGGGACCAGCGCCGCCGCAATCGCCACGCCCGCCAGCGCCGAAGGGATATCGCGCCGCGCCATCGCATACGCTCCCGCCGCTCCGGACGCCAGCGCAACACCCATATCCAGCAAGGACGGCTCGCCGCGCGCCAGCATTTCGCTCGTTGACACATCCAGGGGCATGATGCTGCCCCCCAATACCGCCACCGCCAGCCCGATCACAATCCCGGCCAGTGTCGTGCCAATCGCCATGCGCATCAGGCGCAGATTCCCCTGTGTCAGCGCCACCGAAAACGCCATCAGCGGCGACATCAGCGGCGCGACCAGCATCGCCCCGATGATCACCGCTGCGCTGTTTTGCAGCAGCCCAAACGACGCGATCAGCGCCGACAGCACCATCAACACCGTGAAGTTAATCCCCGGCTGGCTCAGTTCGGATGCCTGCCGGATTACGTCAGTGCGCTCCGAGGGCGTCATCATCGGAGAGAAACGCGCCGCCCAGCGCAGGCGCATCTGTTCGGTCACCGTCAGCCCTTCTCGTTGGGCACGCTTTGCCAGGATCACCGGGCCGGGCGACTCCGCCAGCACGCGCTGCGCCACGTTGCCAAAAATCCAGCGGTCCAGCGCGGTTTTTTCCGAATAACCCAGCACCACCAGCGAACGTTCATCACAGCGCGTGAGCACGCCGCGCACGATGTCATTCGCACGAATCACCTGCCGCTGCACTTTGCGTGTATCCTTCAGGTGCGAGAGCGACGCTTCAATGCGCGCCAACCCAAACCAGCTTGGCAGGTCCGGGTCGGTCTGCACGTAAATCGCGGCGGGCTGTGCCTCGTAAACTTCCGCCAACAACAGCCCCAACCGCGCCGCAACTTTCGAGTTATCGCTACCATCCAACGGCATGATCACGCGGTCCACGTCGTCCAGCTTCAAACGCGAATGCGCCGGGTACCGGTAAACCACCAGGTCACACGGCGATGTACGCGCGATGGATTCGACAATCGACCCCAACTCGACTTTGCCGCGCGCGGGCGTCTGGAAGCCCAACACCATCAACGTAGCTCCCTGCTCCAATGCTGCGTCAAGAATCCCGCGCGCCACACTGGGAGCCGTGCGCGTGACGAGTTCGATGGCAATACCATTGGCCTGAACCTCGTCCACCACTTCCTGAATCGCCATAAATGCATCTTCGTCAGGTTCTGCGCCAGAAAGCGTGACGAACAACGCCAGGATACGCCCGTGCTGTGCATCCGACAGCTTATGCGCCATATCGATCAAGCCCCGCGCCGTGGCCGGGTTAGCGACCGGCACCAGGACACGTCGCGCCTGAATCGTTGGGGTTTCTGTGTTTGAGGGCATAGGCACGCTCCACGTTAAGACCATGCGAGTTGCTAATGACGGGGAAACAGTAGCGCAACGCCGCGCACACGTCAAACTTCTGCGCCTGTAACTAAATTGTGCAATCTGGCGTATGATTGTTACAGAATGCCCAACAAGCGTAAAAGGGAAACCCACATGCAATTCATGAACCGCTTTCTCACATCACTGCTCGACTGGTTCGAACAACTCTTGTCGTCCCAGGCGACCGGAACCGGCGCGCGACCCTCCACCACCACCGATCCAGCACACCGGCAGGCTGTCACTGCACTACAAAGCGAATATGGTATCACGCTGATCGAACACGAAGACAAGGGTAATGCGCGCCCCTGGCGTGCTGATGAAGTCGTCATGCTCGCCGAAACGCTGCAACTGCTCGGCCCGCGCTTCTACGGTTCGTTCAAAAACCGCCCGTTGCAACTATGGATCGACCGCAACCCCGGCGGCGGGCATTACGGCAATCACTCAATGCGCATTGGCGAGCCAGGCAACGACATTTCGATCCTGTACCGCATCTTCCTGCACGAAGGCACACACGCCTCAAACGAGTATCGCGGCTGGCCCTATGAGAAAGTATTCTGCACCTGTCCGGGCCTGGATTGGCGGCGCGACGGTGAAACCTGGGTTCATCCTCGCCAGCAAGGGCGCGATCCCGAACCCGGCGAATGGGAAACGCTGCCGGTTACGGCGCGCGATGTGAGCGTGGCCCCTGGCGAAGACCTCGCCGAAACCGTGCGCTACTTCGTGCACTCGGTGCGCGACGAGCGCGCGTGGCTCTGGCCGCTGGACCAGAATCTACCCGCGCTGTACCTGTGGGACACCTCGCCGACACGCTTTATCTACGTGCGCGATCATTTCCTCGCGCTGCCAGAGGATCACCCCTGGTACAAGCGACTCGATCCGGAAACCGAAGCGCGCGTCGCCGCAAATCTTGCGGTGGCGGACTGATTCGCGCGCTATACTCTGCGCCGTTTTGTTGAACTTGCCACTAAAGGAGCCAGCCATGCCGCTATGCGACCAGCGGTCGCACCGGCACCACGAAGAGATGAACATGGGCGGGGATCGCCCTTCGCCTGCCGCTCAAGCAGCAGGCTACATACACAAAGCA
>CAZMNL010000240.1:0-5221 GCA_964567525.1 uncultured Anaerolineaceae bacterium | reverse complement strand
CACGGGGCAGACGCTCGCGCAGATCGCGGAATTGTTCCGCGATGCGGCGGGCGTGACTCTGCGCGCCGATATAAACCTGGACGGGTAAGGCGTGGGGTTCATGCGCCGGACAGCAGCGCCCGCAAATGCGGCATGGCGTGCTGTAATGCGCGCTGCCGGTGCGTGAAGAAGCCGCGCCGCGTCTTTTCGTGCGGCGGCAGGAGGTGCGCTTTACCCAGCAGCGTATCCCACGCCGGCACGTAGAACAGCGACTCGAACGGGAATCCCTCAATGCGCAGCGGATCGGGTTCATCCAGGATCACGCCGCGCAGTGTGCCATCGAACAGCGCAATATCGCCATTGGTCCCGCCGCCCCCCACGCCGACCGCAAACGCGGTGCGGAACTGCGCGCCGCGCGCCGCCAGGGAGACGCCGCGCAGTTGATCCAGGCAGTAGGCGATGATCGCTTCGTCGGTCATGCGGGCGGAGCCATCCCAGCGCCGCACGTGGATGCCCGGCGCACCGTCCAGCGCGTCGATCTCGACACCGGTATCATCCCCCAGCACGACCGTATCCACGCCCACCTGCGCCATATACGCGCGCGCTTTGGCGCTGGCGTTGGCTTCCAGCGTTGCACCGTCCTCCGGCACATCCAGCGCCAGCCCCACTTCGGCAGGGCCATATACAGGGATGCCGTCCGGTTCCAACAGCGTGCGGATCTCCGCGAGTTTGGCGGGGTTCGTGGTGGCGTAGAGCAGGCGGCGAGGGTTCGAATGTGACATGATGCGTGACTCCTTGAGCATAGCGATAAGGCCCTGAATGAACCGGGCTACAGGTCGGCCACCCGCCAGAATCACAAAACGCCGGGATTCCGGCGCTTGTGAGGGAGCAAGACCGTTTCGTTTACAGCGTGATCAAGCGACCCCCTCGGTGTTCATCAAACGCGCAACCTGGTTGCAGAACACATCGAATACGCCGCGATGTAGCTGGCTGCGTGCGGGGCTGTGCAGATAGAGCACGCCGACCACCTCATCACCCACCCACAGCGGCCCACACAAGACGGACACCGGCATATCGCCGTCCGTATGCACAAAAAACTGTGACTCGCCCGAATCCAGCGTCAGGAAGACCGCGCGGCGATCCGGGTTAACTGCCGTATGCGGTACAAAGCGCCCGTCCAGGTCCCGCCCGGTACAGTAGCGCATCCGCCCGTTATGCTCGTAGCGCAGCACAAAACCGCTATTGGCGTTGAACTGCTGCACCGCGCGCATGACCAGCGCATCCAACCGCGAAGCATGTGTATGGCTGCCGCGATTGTCGTTCAGCAGCGCTTCGTCGATGTTCGCCGTTGAATAATCCGACACCGCGCCGCCGCCGCCATAGGCGCTAGCATAATCGTAATCGCGCGATTCGTAATCATCATACGGGTTATGGGCTTGCTCGCGTTCTTGAAAGTCCAGCGCGTCTGGCTTTTTCAAGAACGCAATCAAGCGTTTGACCAGACCTGCATCTTTTGACATATGATACTCGCCTTCTTACGCCCACCTGATAAACCCTTGTTTAACAGTATAGCATCGTTTCAGATTCGGAAATGTTGGAAATTTCAAACTTATCCTTACCGGGGGCAAATTTTTACAAGTTTTTTGCGTGTGGGGGCGCGCACCTTAGTACAAAATTACTGTTCGCCGGAACGGTCATGTTCCCCGGCGGGGTCGCTGGCGACCTCGCGCGTGATTTCGTCGCGCGTGATCTCGTCGCGCGTGATCTCGTCGCGCCGTGATTTCGGCGAACAGCGCTTCCAGGCGCGCAACGTGCGGGCCTTTCCAGTACACGCGGTCGCAGGCCGGGCAGATGCGGAACTCGTCGTAATAGCGCGCGGTGCCGGGTTCCAGCCGGTCGAGGATCGCGGCCTTGTCCACCGGGCGCAGGGGGGTGTTACAGTGGGCGCAGCGCTCAAACGGGCGCGCGCGCGGCGCGAGGTCGAAGCGGCGCACGATCTCGCGCAGTTGTTTTTCGGGGTCGGTGGCGCGCACCCAGTACCCGAAGATCACGATCTTGCGCTTGAGCAAGCCCTGGTCGCGCGTGAGCATGATCCGGTGTTCGTCGTGCGCCAACTGCGCGAGGTAGTCATCGTTGATATTTTCAGGGAACAGCGCGTCAAAGCCCATCATGCGCAGGTAGGCCACCAGCCGCCCCAGGTGTACATCCAGCACAAAACGCCGGGGATCGGGCAATGGCGGGATCAGCAGGTCCTCACGCGGGGTCATTTCCAGCGCGCGAAACAGCGGGTAGACCGCCAGCCGGTCGCCGTCCTGCACGATGGTACCGAAATCCAGCGGTGCGCCCTCGCGCGTGATCAGGGCGACTTCCGGGTGCGGCACACCGATGGCTTCGATCATGTCCTTGACCGAGGCGCGCCCGCTAAAGTTGTACGTTACGGGCTGCTGGCGCTGGTCGCGCGGCAGAAAGTCGTTCAGGTCGGCGTAGAAGCGAAAGATGGCCTGGGACATGGCGGGTTGGTCCTCACTGTGTAGGCGGTGCTGCTGCCAGTATAGCATGACAGCAGTAAACGATCACCGGGCGCGCGCCCGATCATTCCCCCGCGCCCAGTTTGCACCGGACCCCAATTGCATTACAATGCAAGTACACAAGTACCGAACCTCGTCACTCACCTATCGACCGGGGCTGCGTATCCCGCGCACGCACCGGGACGGTTTTTGAACACACTAGGCTCAGGAGCACATCTATGCACAGCCGAACTCGCTTTGTTGGCATCCTGCTGGTGGGCGTGGCCTTGTTCGCGGCGGCGCTCGCCTGTAACCTGGAAATCGGGGGCGAACAGCCGGACGAAATCGCCGCGCTGCCCACCCTGGAACGACCTACCGTTGAGTTTCTCACGCCGGAAGAAGGCAAGACCTTCACCGTAGACCAGGCGATCTCGGTCGCGGCGCGCGCAACGAGCGCCTCCGGCGTGACGCTGGTCGAGCTGCTGGTGAACGATGTCCCGGTGGACAGCCAGCCGCCCGCCGATGAACTCAACCCGACCACGCTCGACGTGGTGATGGAGTACCAGCCGGAGCGCCCCGGTACGTTCAAGCTCGAAGTGCGTGCCTACAGTAATACGGTCGTGGGCCAGCCCGCGCTGCGTTTCGTGACCGTGCTGCCGGAACTCGATCCGGGGGATGGCGGCGTGGGGAACAACCTCACGGCGCTGCCCGCCACGCCCACCCCGTTTAACGCGATCTGCCGCGCGTATACCAACACGCGCCTGAACTTCCGCACCGGACCCAGCACGCGCTACACCGTCATCACCACCTTGAACGCCGGGTCCGAAGTGCCGATCATCGGCTATGCCGACGGGCCGGAAGGTGACGGGCGCTGGTGGCAGGTGCAGGCCAGCGGGCAAAACGGCTGGATTTCGGCAGCGTATACCAAGCAGTTAGGCAACTGCGTGAACGTGCTGCCCGCCAGCTATCCCGCGCTGCCGACCGCGACCCCCACCAATACGCCGCTGCCCGGCGTGACCAACACGCCCACCCTGCCCGACCTGCGCTTGAGCCTGCTCGAAGGGCCGGCTGAGATCACGCTTAACGAGCGGGGCACGGCGCAGGGGACGTATATCATCGAAGTGCAGAATCGGGGCGGGCAGGCGTCGCGCCAGTTCCGCATCGCGGTGCTGATGCCCAGCGGCGAGGTCCGGACCTTCGACGTGCCGGGCCTGAACCCGAACCAGACCTTCCGCGTGCCCAGCGACGGGCTGACCGTAACCTTCAACAGTCCCGGCTTTACGCGCGTGCTTGTCACGGTGGACGACACCAACCGCGTCACCGAAAGCGACGAAACCAACAACCAGGCATACCGCGATATCCGCGTGCAGTACGGCCCGCCGACGCTGACGCCGGTCGCGCCCACCAATACGCCGGTCCCGTCGGCCACGCCGCAGCCGACCAATACGCCGTTTGCACCGACCAACACGCCGGTCCCAACCGACGTACCCACCGACGTACCGCCGCCAACGGAAGATGACCAGCCCGCGCCACTGTCCCCGATCACGGGCGCGAACGCGGGTGCAGTCGCGCAGATCAGCCAGTTGAGCGGGCACGGCGGCAACATCAGCGCGGTAGCCTTCAACCCGGCGGGCACGGTGCTGGCCTCCGGCAGCCGTGACGGAACCGTGCGCCTGTGGGACGCCGTGACCGGCGCGGAACTGCGCATCCTGCCGCATGACGACCGCGTGCGCGTGGTGGTCTTCAACCCGAACGGCAGCGAGATCGCCACGCTGACCCAGGGCGGCACGGTGCGCCTGTGGGATGTGACCTCCGGCACGGAGTTCGCGCGCTTCGAGCACGGCGCGGAAGCCAGCGCCCTGGCTTACAGCCCGGACGGAGCGCGCATCGCGTCCGGCGGGCGTAATCCGGATGCCGAGGGCGGGCTGATGGGCCTGGCGCGCGTCTGGGAAACAGGCAGCGGGGCCGAACTCGGTGCGTTCCAGACCTTCGGCCCGGTCGTAGGCGTGGGCTTCCTGAATAACGATACGCTGGTGACGGGCGCGCAGGGCCAGACCTGCGAGCGCGGCGGCGGCGGCGTCGAAATCTTCAGCGTGGGCAGCGGCGAATCGACCGGCACGCTCGGCGATACGGAGTGGGTCAACGCGCTGACCGTCGATCCAGCGACCGCGCGCATTGCCGCCAGCGGACAGGCCAGCACGTGCAGCGGAAACGGTATCGTGTGGGTGTGGCAGGGCGGCGGATCGCTGCTCGCCACGCTGGATCACGGCAGTTCGACCGGCATCACGGGCATGGCGTTTAACGCGGGCGGCGGCCTGCTGGCTTCGTCCAGCGAGGATGGCCGCGTGCGCCTGTGGGACCTGGGCACTAACGCGCAGGTCGCCGTCCTGACCGGGCATACCGAGGCGCTGAGCGTCGCGTTCCGGCCCAACGGTACGCTGCTGGCGTCCGGCGGCTCGGACAGCGTGGTCCGGCTGTGGGGCGTGCCGTAACCTCACCCCCTAAATCCCCCTCTCCAGAACGAGGCGCTTGCTGCACAAGCGTTGGAGAGGGGGACTTTCCCGCGACCGGCTCCCTCTCTCCAAACCGCGCGCTTGCTGCGCAAGCGTTGGAGAGGGGGGCAGGTCAAAACACACCGGGCGCATGGCATCTGCTTATCGCTTATCGCTTAGTAAGCGTCTAAAAACAACACCGCAGTTTGAAACACTCTCTACCTTTGCAGATTTCCAGATTCA
>CAZMNL010000239.1:0-5224 GCA_964567525.1 uncultured Anaerolineaceae bacterium | reverse complement strand
TGTTTACTGATGACTCCGCTGACTCCGCCAAACCTGCGCGCCACGCTGTTAAAACCATTGCGGCGGAAACTGCATAACCTGAATCACAATGCTACTCGTGTTATACAACCGCCGGGGATTTTGTTCAACCCGGCGCGAGTCGGGGGCAGGCCGGTTTTTGTTTTGGGAAGGCTCCCAAATTGTTCAGATTGCACAGCGCGTGCAGCGAACAATGTTCAAGATGCGTAGGTGGATTATAAAAAACTGTTGAAATTGACTTGGCTAAAGCCCTATCGCCTGCTACAATGACAATGTACGCGGTAGCATGCGTTGGTCGGAGTGGTAAGCCGCGATAGAACAACGCGTTTTTAACCGGGGTGCTCGAAAAAGAGTTAAGCCGCACACGTTCGCCCTGGGAACAAACGCGCACCGGAATTCGCAGCCGGAATGTTGATCGGGCGATTCTGGATGGTGTGAAACGAGGCCGGGAGGCTGGTTGTGTGCCGCCTGATGTAATCGATATCATCAGGTGTTTAAGAAATTTGTTGGTGCTGCTTTTCCACTAACTAACCTTAGGTAAAAGTTTTGGCCAAGAAAACTTAGGGTATCATCCTCCCATGCGCTTTCGCACTTCGCCGCCACTCTGCAACCGACTTGCTGCCACTTCTCCCTATTTATCCTGAGCTATCTCCCTTGCGGGTGGGTAATCTGAGGGCTTTTGTGGTTGTAGAGCGATGATTGCAAAACTGATTGTTGACGTTGATGATTTACTCCAACACCTCGAATCACGTGGGGTCGTGTTGGATATCCAGACCGTTGCGCAAAACCTGCTGAACAGCGCCGCACTCGCCGCTGGGATGCGCAAAACTGACCTGGGCGCGATTGCTGTCGCCGACTGGAACCGTTACCGGCGGCCCAGCGGCAGCGCCGGGGTCAGCGTGCAGCAGGTCTTCGCCGGTGAAGGCTATGACCTGTTCAACATTCCTGACCGGGTTAAAGTGACCGAGGCGCTGCTGAATCACTACTTTTCAGACAGCGCGCCGCCGGTCGAAGAACTGATCATTGCGTCCTCGCGCAGTGATATGCTGGCGCTGATTAACCGCGTCCCGACCACCGACCGCACGCGCGTGCGTGTCTGGGGCGACGAGCCGCCGGAAAACCTCGCCTATGACGTGATCTTCCAACCGCTGGAAGTGATCCTCGGCATCCCCAGTAAAAGCGTCGCGCTGTATATCGACTTTGAGAACATCACGATCAGCCTCAGTGAACAGGGCTACGTGATCAATATTGATGACCTGCTGAACGGCATGATCCGGCAGGCGCGCACGCACGGGCAGGTGATCCACATGGCCGCTTATGCCCCCTGGGGCCAGCGCGGCAGCCTGGGGCCGCTGGTGGACCACACCGGGCGCGAAGTCTCCGACGAGGTGCCCAGCCGCCTCGCGCGTACCAACATCGACCCGGTGTACAGCCTGCCGGGCAAAAACAGCGCCGATATGCGCATCGCCAAAGAGGTGCTCGACGACAGCAGCACCGCCGCCAGTGCAGACGTGTTTATCATCGCCAGCGGTGACCGCGACTTCAACGAGGTCTTTAGCGCGGTGCGCTCGCGCAATAAGGCGGTGGTGGTGTGGGGCGTGCGCGGCAGTACCAGCCGCCTTGTCGAATCCAACCCGGCGCTGGAAGTCGAATACGTCGAGGACTTCTGCGATCTGCGCCGCCATGTGGACCTGCTGCCCCCCACGATGGAAATGGACGCCCTGCAAGAAGAGCCGGAGTTCCGCCCCTCGCAGTGGTCGAGCGTGATTTTGCAGTTGGACCAGTTGTTGATGGCGCAGTCAGCCAACGAACTGCCGCTGGATGACCTGGTAGACCGGCTGGTTGAGGTGCGCGCCGTGCCGAACGTGGACCGCGCCGACGACCTGCTGGCCCAGTCCGCCGCGCGCAGCATCATCAGCGTGGACGAGCAGACCGGGATCGTGATGCTCAACGCTACCAATCCCGAAGTGCAGCGCACACGCCTGATCCGTGACCGGGTGGTGCATCGCGTGGCGAACACGCTGCACGTCCGGGGCTGGGACTATGTGAACTACGGGTTCCTGCTCAAAGGGATCGGCATGGATCACGGGCTGGACGCGCCGGGGCTGAACACCTCGGATATGTGGCGCTCGGAGTGGGTGGATACGCTGGTGCGCGAAAATATCCTGGTGCGCGAGCTGGTCCCGCACCGCCACAACCCCGAAGACCTCGTCCCGGTGATCAAGCTGCCGCAGCGTGACGAACCGCTGACCTCGACCCAACTGCCGGGCGTGAATCGCCAGCAGGTGGAGCAGATGATCGCGCGCGTGATCGTCAGCGTGGAGCAGTTTACCTCGTTCCGGGGCTTTGCGTGGTGTCCGCTGGGCAGCCTGCACCGCCGCCTGCGCCCCTTCGACCCCAGCACGACGTTTCAGCAGGCGGTCGAAGAATTGCAGGAAGACGGCGCGGTGGATATCGGCGAATATGAGAACCCGCAGAGCGACTTCCACACGAAGGGTATCTCGCTGGTGCATGAGTCACCGCAGGTGCAGGACGTGATCGACGACCGCAATCGTTTTGTGCGCGTGCTGCTGAATCTGTATGATGAACGCCGCCCGATCACGCGGCAGATCATCCAGGAACAGATGCAGATGGACGACACCGAACTGGACCTGTGGATTTCGATCATGCAGTCGGAAAACGTGTTGAAGTCCGTGCCCGGCCAGCGCGACCTGTACAGCCTGTTCCGCACGCATCATACCGTGTGCATGGTGGCGGGCGATCCGCCGCCCGCTGCCGGTGTGGGCGAATAAGCGCGTAGCCGTGAAGTGCTTCACCACAGAGGCACAGAGACACCGCGAATAGCGAGCGGGGCGCGAACGGCTGTTCGACGCCCCGCTGTTATTTTTTGTGCCAGTTTGCGCATAATTTCACAACCTGACGCCTAACCTGACGCGCACCCTGCGCGCGCCGCGTCCATCCCGCGCCCACCTGACGAATCCCCTATTGAGGTTGCTTTTCCGTTAGAATGCAGAGCATAGTCCCGCCTGCGGCAGGGCGCTGCGGCGCTTCCGTGAACTGAGCCGATATTCTTATGTTACATATCCGGCGGTATTCTCTCGCTTTTCTCTGTGTCTTTGTGCCTCTGTGGTGACGTTTTTTTGCGAAGAAGGAGACTCCCTCATGACCAACCACACGACGATCACCGATCTCAATGATATTCGGCAGGCGCTCTACCTGGTCGCCGACGAGATGCGCGGCATGGCGTCGATTGGGCGCGCGTTCGCCGGGAACATCTACGAAGCTGAGCGCGCGCACCGCGTGATGGAACTGGCCGCCGAGATCGCGGCGCTGGCCGAGATCGCGGGGGAGTCGGGCGCTGACTCCGTGCAGGTGCGTGCCGAGGTGCGCGCGATCTTCGAGGCGGAACCCTGGCTGCGCGTCTCGCCGGTGGTGGGTGTGGATGCGGCGGTGTTCGATCCCGGCGGCGCGATTCTGCTGATCCAGCGGCGCGATAACGGTCACTGGGCCATGCCGGGCGGGTTGGCCGAGATCGGCATGAGCTTTCCTGAAACGGCGGTCAAGGAACTGTGGGAAGAGGCCGGAGTGCGCGGGCGTGTGGCGCGGCTGCTGGGTGTGTTCGATGCGCGCTTCTGGGGATCGCGCGTCAAAACACACCTGGTCAATATGGTCTTTCAGGTGGCCTGTGATGAGTGCGAACCACAGCCGGGAGTCGAAGCATTGGACGCGGGTTACTTCGCGCGGGATGCGCTGCCCGCGCCGCTGCATCCCGGCCATGATACGCGCGTGCCGGAGGTCTTCGCGCGGCGGGGGCGGGACGCCTACTTCGACCCCGCCGACTGGCGCACGGGCGATCTGCCGCTGCACCAGCGCCCGGAAGCACGCGACAATGGGCGCAGTAGTGCGCCTGATCCCGCTGACCGCCCACCGCAGCACGGCGCGCTGCCCGCGTTGTGGTTTCACCCGCTGATACGGCGGTAGTTTGAGCGCGGCAGGCCAGAATTTGACAGGCGTACATTACTGGTGGTAAATTGTTCATTAACGAATGATTGACACTTCTGTCAATGTAAGCGGTAAAGCGGGAGCGATAAGCTATGTCTTTCAATGTTGAGAAACTACCTGGTGAACCTGTAATCATCACCACCATCAATGAGGATTACGTCCTCACCACCGAACTCGCGCAGTCGAACCGCGCGGCGATGGATCTGCTCGAAGCCTCAGACGAGCCGTTGTTTCTGATCGTCGATATTCACACGTCGCTGGATTTTGAAGAGGTGATGACCGGCGCGAATTCGGAAATGTGGCTGCATCCGAATATCCGCCAGACCATTCTGGTCACGCCCGATCCCACCGTGCATATGGCGGTGCAGGGCATGACGACTGCGGCGTTTGGCAACCTGAATATCGTGGCCTTCGATACGCTTGATGCGGCGCTTAAGCACGTCCGCGCGTAGGGTTGATTTTCT
The DNA here is from genome assembly GCA_964567525.1 of uncultured Anaerolineaceae bacterium. Taxonomy (GTDB): domain Bacteria; phylum Chloroflexota; class Anaerolineae; order Aggregatilineales; family Aggregatilineaceae; genus CAYRNY01. Next base: position 740 of record CAZMNL010000239.1, on the reverse strand, counting down.
CGCAAGGCCCACCCCGATCACGGGTGGGCTATTGCTGAGCCGGTATTCGGCGCGCGCGCGTCCCCCCTCTCTGCGTGACGGGGGATTACGTGGTTTAACCCCCCGTCAAGGCGATTTAAACAAGCTTTAGCGTATTGTGACTTCTCAAGCGCGGCGCGGACTGGTATAATACGAACGGTTTTCTGAGTAATGTCTCCGGTGATACAGCGGGTACTTACTCAGTCTCTTATCCGTTTTAGGCCGGTGGCTCCACGTCCGGGCCGCCTGGCGACAGGAGCGATGAGGACGCATACTATGGGTCTCACTAAAAACGAAAAAGACCAGATCATCGAAGGTTTCGCGCGGCATGAGGGCGACACAGGCTCGCCGGAAGTGCAGGTCGCACTGCTGACCACGCGCATTCGCCAGTTGACCGAGCACCTGAAGATTCACAAACACGACGAGCACAGCCGTCGCGGGCTGCTGAAGCTGGTCGGCCAGCGCCGCCGCCACCTGAAATACCTGGCGCGCACGGACGCCAACAAGTACCGCGAGATCATCAAGGAACTGGGGCTGCGCCGCTAAGTCGTCGAGAGTCAAAGCGCGGCGGGCGTTCGCGTTGCGGGACGGAAAAGCTGTTCACCACAGAGTACACAGAGTACACAGAGGAAGTAACAAGTAACAAGTACAGACCGCGTTTTTTGTAGGGGGGGGCCAAACCCGCCCGGCAGAGCCAATCGCCGGACGCGCCTACGCATCAA
>CAZMNL010000238.1:0-5227 GCA_964567525.1 uncultured Anaerolineaceae bacterium | reverse complement strand
CCACACTCTGGAGAGGAGGAGCAAGCGTGTAACTAAGCCTCTCTCCGCCTGCGGGTAGGGGGAGAAGCACGCCTGCACAAACCCTCATTCACCCGGAGCGCGTTATAATGCAGGGGTCACGGGTAAAGGCAAGAACCAACACGGGAGAATACACACCATGCCGCACGCTACCGGAAGTTTCACCGGACTCAAAAATATCACGATCTTCACGCAGCACTGGCTGCCGGACTCCGCGCCGCGCGCCGCGATCCTGATCGTACACGGCTACGCGGAGCACAGCGGGCGTTACGCCCACGTCGCGGCGCACTTCGTCGCACACGGTTATGCGGTCTACGCGCTCGATCACCGGGGGCACGGGCGCTCCGAGGGCACGCGCACCCAGGTGCGCGACTTCGACGAATACGTGACCGACCTGCGCACGTATGCCGGACAGGTCCGCGCCGAAAACCCCGATCTGCCGCTGGTGTTCTACGGGCATAGCATGGGATCGCTGATCGCGCTGCTGTACGCGCACCGCTGGCAGGACGAACTCGCCGCGCTGATCACCACCGGGACCGCGCTCAAGCTGGCAGGCGTCAACCGCTGGTTACACGCGCTGGTGCGGCTGGCGGCCTATACGCGGTTGGGCGTGCGGGTGATTCCGGCGCTGCCGGCGGTCGGCATCAGCCGCGATCCGGCAGTGGTTGAAGACTATATTAACGATCCGCTGGTGTATCACGGGCGTTTTCGCTTCGATATGACCGCTGCGCTGGCACACGCGGCGATCCGGGGGCGGGCAGCCCTGCCGGGCCTGCGGCTCCCGTACCTGGCGCTGCACGGCAGCGAAGACCCGCTGACGCTGCCGGAGTCGCTGGAGATCGTGCGCGCCGAATCCGGTTCGCCGGACACAACAGTTAAGCTGTACGACGGGCTGTATCACGAGGTCCACAACGCACCGGAGAAAGACCGGGTGCTTGACGATATCACGGATTGGCTGGCGGGCCGGGTGAGCTAAACGTTTGTCGCCTGTTTCTGGTCCTTCCTGACCCCTGTGCAAATCTAAAGAAATGTACAGATCGATGCACACCCGGTAATGTGCCCTTGACAGCCGCTTGACCGGGTGTTAAACTGGTGCTATGTTAGGAGAAGTGGGAATGTCCAACGGCGGGAAAAGAACGATTAACGCGCAAGCGGTATATTCCCGGCAAGAGGCCGCCGAACTGCTCGGCGTCAGCCTCAGCACCTTGAAGAAGCTGATTGACGCGGGCTACCTGACGGTCAGCCGGCCTCCGGGCGTGCGTCGCATTTTCATTCAGGGGTCCAGCATCCTCAGGATGCTTCAAGAAACCGCAGTGGAGAGGTAGTTTTCGATGGTATCCGGTTCGCAACCTGTTTTGAGCGAACTGAATAACGCAGGCACTATACAGTCTGATCCTTATTCAGGGTGGATTGTGTTTAGCCGCAGCGGGGCCGCTGAGGTCCCAACCTATCAGGCTTCTGCCGATCCGTGCTGCACTGGCGCGTATAGCCTCATTATGGGCGCGCCTGAACAGTTTCATAGATCGTCTCACGTCATGTGGGCGGAGGGTAGCACCTAAGCGCGAACCTCTGCGACGATGGCTAAGACCCTTCACCGGGGCGTGGGACGAAACCAGTTCTACGCCCCGGTTTTGTGTTTGTTCGGGGAACACAACCAGCAGGGCACAGCCAACCGGCCACACCGGGCCGGGATCACCCCCCGAAATCGGCTGCTCGATAGTTTTCTGGGAGAGCTGATGATGTTGTATTCACATTTACACCCCCACACCGGGTTGGTCATGACCGGCGCGCACAGCACCGTTTATGACGCCGCATGGTTCGAAGCGCTGTTTAACGCGCTCGACCTGCTGCATGACCGCGTTTGCGCCGAAAGCGACCTGTCGCGGACCGGCACAACAGCGCAAGACGGACCGGTGAACACGCCTGTACTGCCGCTTGATGCGGCGGACATGGTCGGGTGGTTGGAAGACATCATCTACACCGCCCAGGAAACCATATCCGAAATCCGGGAAAAACTCCCGGACGCGGGCGTGACAACCGCAGAAGGCTCGGCCTGTAAGTAGCATTCAGCCATTAGCTTTTAGCGGTTAGCAAGAGTAAAGCACATTCTCAAACTAACCGCTCATTGCCAAAAGCTAAACGCTCAAGCAGGCGAGCAAAGGAGGGTTCCGAAAATGGCAGGTCACAGTAAAACCCCTGCCGGTTTGCGCAGCGCAGATATACAGAATGCGCCGCAGATGCAAACCACCCGGCCCACGTCACCCCCGGCAGCCAGACTGGCGGTCAGGGGCGGCGCAGGCCACCACCTAACCGAACAGGATCGACACGAGACAAACGGACAATTTCGCCCTACTTCTGATGGAATGGGCAGGCGTTTTGCGACAGGGTTAACGGGATTGTGTAGTGGGTAGAAAAGTCGCTCGCCTGGGACACAACAAGGGCATCGCAGATTATCATCAAAGCTGTAAGACATAAGCGATAAGCTAACTGCTTATAGCTTACAGCTATCTACGCTTGATCGGCGGTTCGTGTGGGAAGTAACGTGCGGCAAAACTGGGTGTTGGCTCCTTCCCGCGCGAACCGCATTTTCCAAGCGCCGTATCGTTGAGCCGTTATCGCGGCGTACCGTCGCAGAAAGGATTTTTTCCAATGGGGAGTTGCTGCTAGACCTGGTTGAATTTTCCCTGGTAGGTCTGTTGGGCTTCATGCCGCTGATCGTGATCCACTGGTCCGACCGGCTGCCCAAGCTGCGCCTGCCGCGCGTTCTGCGTGCTCTGATGCAGACCACCCTGGCCGTCAAGACCGCGATCCTGGTCAGCGTGACCGACTGGGTGCTCGCCATCACGCTGTGACGGCACAAACTTCACAAGATCGGGGATAGTTTAACGGCAGAACACCTGGCTTTGGACCAGGAGATCGGGGTTCGAGTCCCTGTCCCTGAGCCTGAGAAATAGGTTTCACAGCAGGCGAGCGCAAAAAGGGCTTATGTGCCAGCGTTCGCCTGCCGGTTTATTCAGGTTGCTCCACAGAAATAATGCGTCCGTTTGACACTTCCCCGCCGGTCGTGCGCGCGCTAGCCGGAACGGTAGGATTCGAGGATATTGAGCAGGTCCGGCACGCTGACCGGCTTAACGACAAATTCATCGCTGCCAGCTTGATCGGCGCGGTGTACAAAATCCTGGAGATCGTAAGCCGTGAGCGCGATAATCGGCACCGAGACGCCGCGCGCCCGCAGCAGTTCGGTCAGTTCCAGGCCGTTCATGTGGCCCCTGCCGAAGTCGATATCCATCAGGATCAGGTCCGCATCACCGGGGCGAATGTGTTCGGCGGCATCTTCCGCCATGGTGTAGGTCGTCAGCGTATCCTGCGTATGGTGGATAACGCGCTGCACCAGCGCGATATTGGCCGGATCATCTTCAATGTAGATTATATGCATGGGGTCCGTTCCTTAGCGCACGTTAATAGGCGGGAATTGTGTACAGCAAGAGACCAATACCGTTTATCGTATCACGGCTGAATCGGCTCAGGCAATAGTCCCTTTGGGGGTCTACCCGAACATTATACCTGTAAATATGCACAAAGCGTTAAGCGAATCTAAAAATTCCTTTTAGAACCCAGGAAAGAGAACACCATGATCAACGGCAATGACGTACTACGGCTGGGTTTTCCTGACGGGAAACCCGTCGGGCTGGCGCTGGACGCCGCGCAGCAGGCCATCGACGAGGGCGCGCGCACCGAGGATGTGCTCGGCGAACTGGCCGACGTGCTGCAAGCGCCGGAAAACTACGCCGAAGACCCGCTCTACGGGCGGCTGGCGGGCGCGCTGCTGGGCGCGCAGCGCCACCGCGAACGCACCAGCGGCTACGACCTGACGCGCGCGGCCCCTTACAAGGTCTGGGGCGCGGACGGCATCGAAGCCGGGGCGCTGGACCAGATGAAACGCGCGGTCCGGCTGCCGGTCGCCGTGCGCGGCGCGCTGATGCCGGACGCCCACCAGGGCTACGGCCTGCCGATTGGCGGCGTGCTGGCGACCCACCAGAGCGTGATCCCCTATGCTGTCGGTGTCGATATCGCCTGCCGGATGCGCATGACGGTGTTCAACGCTTCGCCGCACATTCTCGACCAGAAGCGCGAGCGTTTCCGCGTCGTGTTGGAAGAACAAACCGCGTTTGGCGCGGGGAACACCTGGGACCCGCCCCGCGATCACGCCGTGCTGGATGACCCCGCCTGGGGCGAACACCCCGTCGCGCGGCGCTTCAAGGATGTGGCCTGGCAGCAGTTGGGGACCAGCGGATCGGGTAATCATTTCGTGGAGTTCGGCGCGCTGAACGTCCACACCCAGATCGACTCGCCGCAGGGCACGATCCCGCCGGGAACCTATCTCGCGGTGCTGAGTCACAGCGGCAGCCGCCGTTTCGGGTTGGAGATGGCCGAACACTATACCAGGGTGGCGATGGACCTGCGCACCGGGCTGCCGAAGGACTTCAAGCACCTCGCGTGGCTGGACCTGGACGAATCAGCGGGCGGGGAATACTGGGCGGCGATGGAACTGGCCGGGCGCTATGCCAGCGCCAACCACGCCGTGATCCACCGCCAGATCGTCGATGCGCTGCGCGTGCCGGTGCTGGGCGGCATCGAGAATCATCATAACTTCGCCTGGAAGGAGCAGATCGACGGGCAGGACGTGATCGTCCACCGCAAGGGCGCGACTCCGGCGGGCGCGGACGTGCTGGGCGTGATCCCCGGCAGCATGAGCGCGCCGGGCTTCGTGGTGCGCGGGCTGGGCAATGCGGAATCGCTCAACAGCGCGGCGCACGGCGCGGGCCGCCGTATGAGCCGCAAACAGGCGTTTCAGTCCTTCAACTGGGACAGCGTGCAGCATAAGCTCAAGGCGCAGGGCGTGGAACTGCTCTCGGCGGGGCTGGACGAGGCCCCCGGCGCGTACAAGGACATCCAGCAGGTGATGCAGGACCAGCGCGACCTGGTCGTCGCCCTGGCGGAGTTCCAGCCGAAGCTGGTCAAGATGGACCCCGGCAGGGGCGCGCGCCGCGACCGCAAGCGCCGGTCCAAATCCCGCGATCCCCGGCGCAGGTAGCGCCTGTTTTGGGGTTCCTGGTTGTAGGGGCGGGTTTCCAAACGCGCCCAGGGCGACTTTGGAAAATCGCCCCTACTGCCCGGCGACTTGATCGCCGGGCGTGGTCTTATCGCG
>CAZMNL010000237.1:0-5269 GCA_964567525.1 uncultured Anaerolineaceae bacterium | reverse complement strand
ACGACGATCCTGGCGGCGAGACGGACGCGATCCGCGCGCAACGTGACGCGGCGGCGGGGCTGCTGCTGGCGGCGCGGCTGGATGCGCTCGGCGGGGCGGTGGGGCCGGGTTTGCTGGCGGATATCCTGGCGGAATCCGCTGAGATCGACGGGCGGCGGCGCGCGGTCGAGGACGCGGCCCGTGATGCGCAGCGCAGCGCGGACGCTTACGCGCGGGCCGGGGACCTTACCGGGCGTGCGCGCGCCCTGACGCAAACCGGGCGGCTGGCGATGGCGCGCGGCGATTCGGTCACGGCGCAGGCTGCACTACACGAGGCGCTGACTCTGGCCGGGCGGCTCGGCCTGGACGAGTTGCAGGGCGCGGCGGCGGGGCTGCTGGTGCGCGTGCATCACCTGCGGGCGCGCCACGCCACGCGCAGCCGTCCCGACTTCATCGGGTATACGCGCGCCCACGCGGAGAAGTCGCGCGCGCTGCTCGATCAGCTTGGGTTGTTCGAGCACGTCGCCGCGCTGGACCGCGTGATCGCCACGTTGCAGGGCGGGGGGTGAGGTAAAGCAAAAAGTGCAAAGATTCAGAGATTGTAGTTTGCTTTTAACAACGCGTATACTTTAAGTAACAGGACACCGAGTTTGGCGGACAGGACTATGACAACACTTGTTATTCCCGATAGCTTGGCTGAACGACTGCGGCACGTGGCTCAGCGGGAAAATCGTCCCCTGGAGGATGTATTGGCATCTTTGCTAGATATGTATGCGCGCCAGGCAGATGCCTTTGCAGTGATGGATGGTATGTTCGATGACGATGTACCTGGTTTATCCTCTTCGGTTCGTGAGACGATGAGTGACTACTATCGGAAAAAACATGACCGCCCTGATTGATACTAACATGCTCCTGGCTTTTGCTTTCGCCCGAGATGCCAACCATGAGCTAGCGAGTCGTACCTTACATTCTCTCAGTCAGGAAACACGCATTGTTCCGACGCCAGTTCTGACCGAGCTATTTTACATGACGATGGTGCGCATCAACTACGTCCGCGCGATCCAGGTATTTGCCAGTGCCCGTGCTGGATTTCAAATACAATCACTCACCAACGCTGACCTGGTTCGGATGCAGCAGATCATGGAACAATATCAGGATGCTGCTTTCGATTTCACAGATACAGCAATCATGGCCCTGGCCGAACGTCTGAATATCACGCGCGTCTGCACTTTTGATCGTCGTGATTTCTCGATCTTTCGCCCTGCTCACTGCGACTATCTTGAATTGCTTCCATGAGTATCAACTTACTTGCGCTTACTGTCTCTCAAAATCTGCCCCACCCGCGTCCAGTGCAATTCCACTTCGCGCCCGATGCTGGTAGCTCCATCCTGCTGCACAGCGCCAGGATCGTTTCCTTCAACTTCGCCTTATCGGGATTGCGCAGGGCTGCCGCCACTGAGGGAAACACGGGAAGCATCAACGTATGTTTATACCTGGTAAGCGGGTGACAGCCCCTACAAATAAACGCGGTTTGCACTCGATCTGTACTTGAGTCAAGGTTTTTCGCTAATCGCTAATCGCTGCTCTTTCAAGGAGCCTGATTCGTGTCCGACTGGGAAACGCTGAACTGCCATGATCACCCGGAACGGCTCGCGCTGGAACGCTGCGAGGTCTGCGGGAAACCGTTGTGCGCCTACTGCCTGTACTACACCGAGGATGGGCAGCGGCTCTGTGCGGAACACGCGGAACAGGCGCGCGCAATGGGCGTCACCGTTGATGACCCCGGCGCGTATGCCGACCAGTTAATCGGCGCGCAGTTTGGCGCGGATCGCAAGCGTAAGCGCGACGAACGCGCCGAGGACAGCACGCTCTACAAGGGCAACTCCACCGACCTGATGAGCCTGATCGGGATGCTGCTGGGCGTGATCAGCCTGGGCGCGTGCTGCGGCGCGATCTACTGCGTGCCGGTGGCCGGGTTCGGTATCTCGATTGTGGCGCTGCTGAACGCGCATAAGTCCCACGACAGGGGGCGCACGCGCCGCCTGGGCGTGATCGGGCTGATCACGTCGGGCGTGCTGGTGCTGGCGCTGGTGGCGTGCATCGCGTTTTACGCGATCTCGTTCTCGTCGATGATGTCGGCCATCACCTACCCGTATAACTGGTACACGCCCCCGGCGACGAGCGCCCCGGCGACAGCGACACCGCGCAGCACGCCGGGACCGTCGCCCACGCCCACGCTCTCGCTGCCGGAGTCGCTCTCGTCGGCGGATACGGCGTTTGATGCGCGCGATGCTCCCGCGCTGGAGAGTGATCCGCGTTGAGCGGGTGATTTTTTGCCCGTTGCGCCGGTATGAGGAAGAATCGCGGGGTAGCCGTAGTTGAGTGAGTGAGGAACCGTGATGAACACCATACGCGATACCGTTGAAGTCCGGGTCGAGGTGACGCAGGACGAGGAATACGGCACGGTTTACGTCGCCTCGAATGACGAATTGGGATTGGTGACGGACGGTGAGACGTTCGAAAAACTGCTGGAAAACCTGCGCGAGGCGCTGGAACTGTGCCTGGAAGATGAGTGAGGACCTAAGCCAATGACATCGATACAAGATATGTCGCTCGATGATTTGAAGAAGTTTGTCGAGCAAACCGTAGATGAACGCCTGACAGCGCTTCTGGGCCGGTTCGAAATCGACGAAGAGACGCTCTTTCCCGATGCCGAACCGGATACGCGCACCTGGGCACAGGTGAAACAGGATATCGAACGCGACCGGTGGACCCCCCCGCCCGGCGCAAAGTCGTCACTCGAACTGCTGCGCGAAGACCGGGATAGCTGATGGCAACCCACATCATTGATGCGAGTATTGTGATCGAGTATCTCATCACTGGACAATATACACCAAACGCGCGGGCGTTGTTTGATCAGGTAGCACCCGACGACCGGTTGATTGTGCCGGAATTCTGCCTGCTGGAATGTACCAACGTGCTGTGGAAACAGGTTCGTTTTCAAGGAATGGCGGCTGATAAGGCTCACACGCTGCTCAGGCACCTGCGCAAACTTCCGCTGGTGCGCGTTCCGGTTAAAGCGGCATTGGATTCAGCTCTGAAAATTGGCCTGACACATCAGCTTGCTGTCTATGATGCAGCATATATCGCACTGGCAAGCCGTGCAGGGCAACCGTTTATTACCCTTGACCAGCGCCAGCGCCAGGCAGCGGCGGCTGAGGGGGTCTCGCTAATCCCGATAACCAACTTCACCTAAAGTATGTTTCCCGCGCCAGTATAGGGAAGAATCGCGGGGGTTTCGCCTGCCGCTCAAGCAGCAGGCTATAGACACAAAGCACCGTAAACGGCGCTGGATGTGCGGGACAGCACCAGAACCGATGCTATCGCTGCACGCGGTCGTCTTTTGTTCTTGGCTAACAGCTAAAAGCTTACTGCTTAAAGCTACTTTCAAGGGAGAATCAAAACCTTATGGACCCGGTCCGAATTGGTGTAATTGGCGGCTCCGGCCTGTACGAGATGCCGGAGCTAACCGAGGTTGAAGAACACACGATCACGACGCCGTTTGGCGCGCCCAGTGACGCGATCCGCGTCGGGACGCTGGCGGGCGCGCGCGTGGCGTTCCTGGCGCGGCACGGGCGCGGCCACGTTCTGACGCCCAGCGAAGTGCCCTACCGCGCGAACATCTACGCGCTGAAGACGCTCGGCGTGGAGCGCGTGATCGCGGTCAGCGCGTGCGGCTCGCTGCGCGAAGCGATGGCCCCCGGCCACATCGTGATCCCCGATCAGTTGGTGGACTGGACGCGCGACGAACGCGGGCGCACGTTCTTCGGTAAGGGGCTGGTGGCGCATGTCGGCCCGGCGGACCCCTTCTGCCCGGAGACGAGCGTGATTGTTGCGGACGCGGTGGCGGAGGCGGGCGGTACGGTGCATCGCGGCGGCACGTACATCACGATTGAGGGGCCGCGCTTCAGCACGCGCGCCGAAAGCGCGCTTTACCGGCAGTGGGGCTGCGACATCATCGGCATGACGACCTCACCGGAAGCGTATCTCGCGCGCGAAGCCGAGATGTGCTACGCGGTGATGGCGCACGTCACCGATTACGACGTGTGGCACGAAACCGAGGCCGATGTCACGGTCGAGATGGTGATCAAGACGCTAAAGGCTAATCTGCGCGTGGCGCAGCAGGCGCTAGCGGGCATCGTCCGGCGGTTCTCGGCGAGCAGCGCGCCGGCGGTGTGCAACTGTCAGGGCGCGCTGGCGTCGGCCCTGATCACCGATCCGGCGCATATTCCCCCGGCCACGCGGCAAGACCTCTGGCCGATTGTCGGTAAATATCTCGGCGCGCGCGACTGAGCCGGGGTGCGGATCACGTGATGACCGGACTCTCTGCACGCCTGCCCGATACCGACCGCAAAGCCACCGTTGCAGGCCGCGAGCGGCTGCTGCTGATCTGGGCGGGCGTGTTCGTGCTGCTGAACCACGTCACGCTGATCGTCGTGGTCGAGCGCGCGGTGTGGGCGCTGTGGCCGGTGGCGGTGTGGATCGCGTGTGCGGCGTTGGGGCATGGCGTGCTTAGCCGCCGCCTGCCGCGCCGCGATGCGCTGCTGTTTCCGCTGGCGATGTTCCTCACCGGCTGGGGCCTGAACCTGATCGCGCGGCTGGTCCCGCGCTATACCGTGCGGCAAACGCTGTGGCTGGTGGTCGGGCTGGCGGCGCTGCTGATCGTCACGGCGCTGCCGCATCACCTGCGCTGGCTGCGGCGCTACCGCTACACGTGGCTGATCGGCGGGCTGGCGCTGCTGGTGCTCACGATTCTGATCGGGCGCAACCCGGCGGACGTGGGGCCGCGTTTGTGGCTGTGGTTCGGCGTGGGGCGCGTGTATTACCAGCCTTCGGAACTGCTCAAAATCCTGCTGGTGGCGTTCCTGGCGAGCTATTTCGCGGAGCACCAACGCTACATGCGCGAGGATACGCTGCGCATCGGGCACTGGCGCGTGCCGTCCCCGGCGTTTCTGGGGCCGGTGCTGCTGATGTGGGGCGTGTGCGTCGTGATGCTGATCTGGCAGCGCGACCTGGGCGCGGCGACACTGTTTTTCGTGGTCTTTATGCTGATGCTGTATCTCGCCAGCGGGCAATGGCTGCTGCTGGCGGGCGGCGCGGCCCTGCTGGTGATCGCGGGCGGGATCGCGTATTTCGTGTTCGACGTGGTGGCGCTGCGCGTCAATATCTGGCTCGATCCCTGGTCCACCGCTGGATCGGACGCTTACCAGGTGGTGCAGAGCGTGATGGC
>CAZMNL010000236.1:0-5291 GCA_964567525.1 uncultured Anaerolineaceae bacterium | reverse complement strand
CCCCCCTCTCTAGCTTGGCTGGAGAGGGGGGGCGGGGGGGTGAGGCCGGTTTTGCACACGCCCACGCTACCCGAACATGCAGGGCGGGTTTGGAAACCCGCCCCTACAACGGCGACTCTCTCCCCCTCTCCGCGTGTGGAGAGGGGGCCGGGGGGTGAGGTGAACCAGCGAACGTCCCATCAATACACCCCTACCACTAACGAACATGCAGGGCGGGTTTGGAAACCCGCCCCTACAGACTGCGCCACAGGTCGCGTTGGGGGTGAGGCTCTCGAAAGCGATATCGTCTGGGATACCATCACCGCCATCGAACCCGCCGGGGAGCAGATGACCTACGATCTCACCGTGCCGGGGACGCATAACTTTGTCGCCAATGACATCATCGTGCATAACTCTCACGCCGCCGACTACGCCGTGCTGACCTGTCAGACCGCGTTCCTCAAATGCCACTATCCGCACGAGTTCATGGCGGCGCTGATGAGCGTGCACCGCGACGACTCCGCGAAGGTCGGCTTGTTCGCGGCGGACTGCCACCGCATGGGCATCGACATCCTGCCGCCGACGGTTAACAACTCACAGTTGGATTTCAGCATCGAGCCGCAGCCGGACGGCGCGCGCGCGATCCGCTTCGGCATGGGCGCGATCAAAAACGTGGGCGCGGGGCCGCTGCTGCACATCATCGACCAGCGCGACCGGGGCGGCCCGTTTACCGACCTGGATGACTTCTGCCAGCGCGTCGATACGCGCATCGTCACGCGCCGCGCGCTGGAGTCGCTGGTCAAGGTCGGCGCGCTGGACGAGTTCGCCGCGCGCCCGGCGCTGCTCTCCGCGCTGGATCGCATCATCGCGTTTTCGGTGGACCATCACAAGGCGCTGGACGTGGGCCAGTTGAGCCTGTTTGGGGAGGCGACCGGCGTCAGCTTCGGCGCGCAGGAAAGCATCCTCAGCCAGTTGCACGACGTGGACCCCGTGCCGGAACGCGAAATGCTCAACTGGGAAAAGGAACTCGTCGGCCTGTACGTCACCGGGCACCCGCTGCGCGACCTGTGGGCTACGCTGCAACACGCCATCACGCACACCATCGCTGAACTGATCGAAGGCGGCGAAGGGCTGCAAGAGCAGCCGGTCATAGTCGCCGGGCTGGTGAGCGGCGTGCGGCGCATCACCACTAAAAAGGGCGACACGATGGCCGTGATCACGCTGGAAGACGTAACCGCCACGCTCAGCGCGGTGCTGTTCCCGCGCACGTGGAGCGAGTACGCCGGGTGGCTGGATGAAGAGTTGATCGTGATCATACGCGGCAAGGCCGACGCTTCGCGCGGGGAAATGCAGGTGATCGTCGATTCCGTGACGCAGAACTTCGATCTTGTCACACCCGGCGACGCGCTGCCGCTGCCACAGACAGCGTCCTTTTCGTGGATCGAGGAAGAGGACGACACAGACGATCCGCGCGATGACGATGCCGGTGACGACCTCTTCGCGCCGGATGAGGACAGCCCTTACGACGAGGAAACCGGCGAGATGAAGTCCGCCGCGCCCGAAGACCACGCGCCCACCACCACCACCGAGCCGGTCGTGCCCGCCTCGCACGGCGCGGGTGCATATACCGCCCCGCCCATCGAACCGGCCAGCGCGCCACCGTCCGAACCCGACCCGCGCGAAATGCCCGCCTGGTTGGATGACGACTTCGACCGCGAAATCCCCGTGCCGGACTGGGACCCGGTGCGCGACCTGCCGGATCACCGCGCGCGCGAAACACGCGAAACCGAAACGCGCGCGCCAGCGCCGCCGCGTCCCGCCTTTGACGCGGCGGGCCGTCTGCTGCCGCCGCCCTCGCCTGCCGACGGCCTGACGCAAGACTCACTCCCGCGCGAATCCGCGCGCCCGCCACACGCCGCGCGTGAGCGCGAACGCGATACGCCGCCGCAAAAACGCGCGCCCTGGCAGGGCCGCCGCCCGGATCGCGAGTCCCACGCGGAGAGCGCCCCCGACCACCTGCCGCGCCGCCCGCGCCCGCAGCAAACCCAGGCCCAGCACGCCCCACAGGGACCGCCGCAAATGCTCACCGTGACGATCCACCGCTCCGGCGACTCCGCCGCCGACCGCCGTCGAATGCGCCGCCTGCACGGGATGCTGACGCAGTATCCCGGCCAGGATCGCTTCCGGTTCGTGCTGGTCGGGCCGGACCGCAGCGCGCGGCTGGACTTCCCCAACCACCAGATCGGCATCAACGACGTAGTGCTTGGTTACGTCGCGCGCATCGTCGGCGAGGAGAATATCGAGATCGCGGATTTGTAGCGCCCGTCTCGCGCTACGTTCCCCCAAAAACAAAGCGCCCCCTGCCGCGCGGTCATGATTCATGACACGCACGGAAGGAGGCGCAGTTTTTTTTTAACGGTGTGTGCTAGACGCGAATCCGGCGGCCAAACAGCACAGCGGCTACCAGCAGCACCAGGAACACAATAAACAAAATCTGTGCGAGTCCGGCAGCAGCACCGGCGATCCCACCGAAACCAAACAAACCGGCGATTAAGGCCAACAGCAGCAGTAAGACAATCCAGCGTAACATCAGGTGCGTTCCTTTCCCTTTTGTGGTCCACCACCGCCCGGTTATGAGCGGTAGCGAGTTAATATATTCTATGCTACATCCTCGCCCGGTAATATTCATGAGGAATCCGGCGCATTTCAGGGCAGGCAACCGGCACGGGTAATCTGGCCTATTTTCGGGATAAACGCCCCATTTGCAGCGGAATCCGTGTATAATGCAAAATAAAAGGAGTACAAACGAAAAATGAACCATAAACAAGCGCAGCACGAAGACTTTGAAGATCTGCTGGACGAGTGGCAGGACGTGTATCGCGGCTTCTTCGCCGCGCTGGACCTGCTGCCGGAGCATCTGCGCGAGAAACCGGGACTCTGCGGGGAATGGCACGCGCGCCAACTGGTCGCGCACATGGCCGGGTGGCACGCGGTTGCGCTGGGGCGGTTTGTGGCGATCCGCAGCGGGGACACGCAGCACGTCACCTACAGCGCCGCCGCGATTGACGCGCGCAACGCCGAGCACGTCGCGGCGCGCGCGCACCTCAGTTGGGCGCAGACCGTCGCCGAGCTGCGCGTGAACATGGCGCGGCTCTACGAAGAGGTGCGCGGCCTGCTGATTCGCCGCGCCGCCTACGATCCGCGTTACGGCGCGTGGCTGCGTCGTTTGAGCGATGACGCGCGCCTGCACACCGAACAGATCAGGGCGTGGCTGCTGCACGTGGATTAGGCCGCGCCTGCTCCCCCACCGCATCCCCCATACACACGCGGCTGCCTGCACAGATCGATTCCCTCTGCCGGGCGGTTTTTGCTACGATCTGCATGATACAGATACGCAGTTGACAGTTATCAGTAGTCAGTTTGACAGGCGAACGGGATGCCCTGATTCAACTGACCACTGAAAACGGATGACTCGACGCCGAGAACCAGGCTTGTTCCTCACGGAGCCAATGTCATCTCGCGCGAACTGCGTAAATCCTAACAGATACACACAGGAGCAAACCTCATGCCCAAAACTTACGCACCGGATGAGATCAAGACCCGTTTGGGCAGCTATCCCGCCTGGACGCTGGATGACGACGGACAACTGCACGCGGTGCTCGAATTCAAGAATTTCGCCCAGGCGTTGATCTTCCTTAACGCCGTCGCGCACCTGGCCGAAGCCGCCGACCATCACCCCGACCTGCACCTGCACGGCTGGAACAAGCTGGCGATCACGCTCGCAACGCACAGCGCGGGCGGCATCACCGACAAGGACTTCACGCTGCTCGGCCAGATCGAAGCGCTGCCCAAGCCGCGCGATTGATCGCGTCCGGCGCAACCTTCCCTGTCCGCGCGCATCGAATCACATGCTGCCGCGTAGGGATTTTTCATGCGCTCGCATTGTGAAGTAAAACACAACACGCAGGAAACACACATCATGGCTGACCGTAAACTCTGGATTTACCCGCTGGTTTTCGCGCTGGTGCTCGCGCCCGTGTTCGTCGTCGCGCTGCTGACCTACAACCCCGGCGGCGATGGTAACTGTGACTGTGCCGCGCTGCCGCTGGTCGCACACACACACGGCACGGGACTCGACTTCGCGATCATCAACGACATGCAGTTGATCTTCAACATCACCCCGGCGGCGACGCTGTACCGGGTCACGGATGGCGCGCTGGAACTGTGCAGCGGTGACGTGACCGACGTAGAACTGAAACACGTCACGCTTGACGTGAACGACGCGCGCTTTGCCCTGGGCGACCGGCTGCCGGTCGCTGTCGCGCTGGTGATCCGCGAAGCGGACAGCGGGCGCACGGTGGTTGAGGCCAGCGCCCCCGCGACGTATTCCGCCGGGCACGGCTATCACTTCGGCGATAATTACCGCGTGCCCAATGGCGCGACCTACACCTGGGAAGCGACGATCAGCCCGGTGGCAGTCCTGCGCCTGGACGGGGCACAGGATACCTGGTTGGAGCCGGTCACGTGGTCCGGCACGTTCACGGTCAACGACGACGGCACGCTTGCGGACCAGGACTCCGGCCCGGCGCTGCTGGGCGAATTCACCGCGCAGGGCATCCACGTGATGCTGAGCGAAACCGGCGCGCAGCCGCGCTATGACGTGACGGGCGGCGAAACCGTTGCGCTCGACCCGCCGCCGGGCGCGCGTTACATCGTGGTGGACGTAACCGATCACATGGTCAACTACGAGGAAAAGCTGCCCGGCGCAGTGGTCGAAGTGACGTTCACGGGCGGCGACGGCGAGCCGATCACGGCCACACTCGACCCCGCGATCTCGCCCGTGTACGGCTATCACTACGGCGCAAACCTGGTGATTCCGGCGGGCGAATGGCAGGTCACGGTCGCCGTCGGCGACCTGGACTTCATCCGGCACGCGGGCGCGGCGGTGGGCCTGGCGCGCGGCACAGTGCGCGATACGCTGGCGGTCACGCTGGGGTGAGGGGCTGCGACGGAACGATCAGGCGCGATAATCGGCTCCCGCTGTGCGCTCAAGCGCCGCAGCTAGTACTGTCCTACACCGGTGTAGGGGCGGGTTTCCAAACCCGCCCAGGGCGACTTTAGAAAGTCGCCCCTACAAAAACCGCAGGGTTATTTTCGCCAGGCTGTACTAGCCGACGGGCTTGAGCCATCGGCGAAACGAACCTTTGGTTTGCGCGAACCGGACTCGCCCGATATCACCGCACACCGCCGCCGTCCGCTAAGTAAGCGTCTAAAAACAACACCGCAGTTTGAAACACTCTCTACCTTTGCAG
>CAZMNL010000235.1:1244-5298 GCA_964567525.1 uncultured Anaerolineaceae bacterium | reverse complement strand
CTGCAAAGGTGGAGAGTGTTTCAAACTGCGGTGTTGTTTTTAGACGCCTACTTAGTTCCCGAACAGGCCGCCGCTCAGACCGCCGCCCAGCAAGCCGCCTTCACCCTCGACCGTTTCATCCGGGGCCGCGATCACCAGGGCGGCGTTGTGATTGCTGATCGTGCCGCTGAGCGCGTAGCGCATCGTCATCGCGCCCGCCGTCGGATCGGTCGCCGTGAGGTCAAGCTGCAAGATGTAGTATTCCTCGATGCGGTGGATCAGCCCGTCGTCCGCGCCGATCCACAGCGTGGCGTTGACTTCGGTCCCGGCCAGGAACATCGCCAGCATCGGCGCGATGGGGATGATCTCGCCCGGATCGCCGAGGTCGTTCATATCCAGGCCCATGTCTTCCATGCCCATGTTCGCCGCGTCGTTGAACAGCGTCATCAGCGCTTCGGGGTTGCCCAGCAGCGCGTTGAGATCGACCGCCAGCGTTTGCACGATCATCTGCTGGCCGTTGAGCGTCTGCGGTGCGCCCTCGATGACGGTGAAGACGCCCGGCGTGTTGAACACGTCCAGGCTCGCGCCTTGCGTGCCGCTGAGTCCCAGTAAAAAGCTCAGGCCCAGCAGGGCGGTCGGGTCGAGGTCTTCTTCGATCCACGCGGCATCTTCCGCTTCGCGGGTATAGCCGATGTCGTCAATCACCAGGAACTCGGTCCCGGACAGGTTATCGACCACGCCGTCAGCCTCGATCATGGCGTCGTCGAGCATCACGCGCACGTTTGCGCCCAGGTATTCGGAGGTATCCGAGACGGCGTAATCGAACGAGCCGTTCACCACAGCGGACGTGATCGCGGTGCTGTCGTCAATATACAGGTCTACGGCGAGATCGTTCACCGATGCCGCGCTGACCTTGCCCATCAACTGGTAGGCGTCCTGGCGCAGTTGGCAGCTTTCGGTCGTTTCCCCTTCTGCACAGACCGCCTTACTGACGGCCATCATCGATGTGCCCGCCGGCAGGGGGAACCCACATGCGAGCACCGGCGCTGCCAGCATCGCCAGCAACATGACGGTCAAAGCCCATTTTTTCAACATGATCCATCCTTGTGTTAATGTTTTCGACGTTGGATAGGAGCCGTAAGCCCCCGCACGTTATGCTGTGCTTGTATTATAGCTATTTTGAGAATCGTCACCAATGACTGGCAAATTTGGGCAGGATAATCGTTTCAAATGTGGGAACTGGCTTCACGCCCCCGCCTGGGGCTGAATCATTCAAATGCGAATCTTTAAGAGGCCATTTGAGAAGTCGTATGTTGGGCTTGATTTATGTTTACCTCACCCCTAAATCCCGCGCGTGCGAAGCACGCACCTCCACATGCGGTTAAGTCCGGGGGGTGAGGTTTTCAAACGGCCTCTCAAAGTCGCTGTCAGGTTTTGCACGCACCCCCGCCGGCTGCAACTTTAAATTATGCCGGAACGTACTATAATATGGTTCCAATCGGGCGTTTGCTATCGTTCCGTGCCGCAGGAGGCACACCGTTTTTGTGCGCGCAAGCGGGGGTTTGCGCCACAGCCAGTCGTTTAAGGCTACGCCAAGAAAATAATTACCCCATCCCCCACAACCCCTTCCCTCAGGGAAGGGGAGCAAAGGCCAGCTTATTTGGGTGATTTAGTTTCTGGATCAGCCTAATCTACAAGGGGAGAATTGATGATCAGAACGCGCATTCGTAAGATTCTGCGTGATATTTGGGCGCGTAAGGGCCGTACCGCGCTGGTTTCGGCGGCGATCCTGATCGGCGTGACCGGTACCATTGCGCTGTTTTCGATGAGCGACATTCTCATTAGCCAGCTTCAGGAAGACATCAAGGAAGATGAACTGCTGATGGTGCAGATTTCCGTCGGACTGAAGGAAGGCCAGCAGCCCGACAATGTCGCCTATGTCCAGCAGTTCGCCGATTATCCTGGTGTGACGGAAGTTCAGGTCGGCATGGAAGAACTGCCGGTGTTCTTCAAGACCCGTGAAGACCAGCAAAAGTTCGATACCGCCTTCATCCAGTCCTACATGGTGCTCAATGACGACGGCAGCGCCCTGTTGAACGCGCCGATGGACGCAGAAGCGCCCATCGAACCGTACCGCCTGCTGGAAGGCAGCGCATGGCCCGAACGCGGCGAAGTCCTGGTCGAGCAGCGCATGGCGGAAGACTACGATCTCGACGTGGGCGACATGCTGTACCTGCGCGTACTCAGCCCCTCGCGCGATCCGGAGCGCAACGGGACGACCGGCACGGTCGAGGCGTGGCGCATCTCCGGCATCGTCTTCGACCCGTACAACTTCCAACCCACGTTGGGCGTCTATACCCGCTTCGAAGACAGCCTCTACCTGACCGGTTTCGCCGCGATCAACGATTTCTGGTTCCGCTTCACCGATTTTAGCGTGGCCGAAGACTCGGTTGACCAGCTCGAAGACCTGTTCGCCAAAGAAACCGCCTACATGCCCTTGTTCACCGCCATCGAAAACCCGGCGGAAAACCAGTTGATCGCCAATGCCGAGTTGTTCGCCAACCTGATGAGCTTCCTCGCGCTGGTGTCGCTGATCGTGTCCGGCTTCCTGGTGGTGAACGTGATCACGTCGCTGGTCACGGAACAGAAGCGGCAGATCGGCGTGATGAAGTCGATGGGCGCGTCGCGCGTGGATAACTTCTTCATCTACTCCGGGATCGCGTTTATGTACGGTCTGATCGGCGTGATCCCCGGTGTGCTGCTGGGCATCCCCGGCGGCAACGCGGCGGCGCACGCGCTGGCCCCGCAGCTCAACACGGTGGTCGAAGGCTTCCAGATTTCCACCAGTTCGATCATCCTGGGCGTGATCGTCGGGCTGGCGGTTCCGGTGATCGCCTCGCTGCTGCCGGTCTTCAACGGTACGCGCGTGCAGATTCTCGAAGCCATGACCGATCTGGGAATCGATGCCAGGTACGGCTCCGGCCCCATCGCGCGCCTGATCAGTGTGCTGCCGATCCCGATCACGGTTCGCCAGGGTTTGAGCAACGTCAGCCTGAAAAAGAGCCGCCTGGCCTTCACCGTGATCACGCTCTCGATTGCGGTCGGCGCGTTCATGGGCATTTTCGCGCTGTTCGAATCGCTGACCGACGGCATCGAGGTGTTCTTCGATAGCTGGAACATGCACTTCGGCGTGTTCCCTGCCGAAGCGCGCGACCCGGAACAGGTGGTCGCGCTGATCGAAGAGATCGGAGGGGACCGGATCGCCACCATTCAATCGGGCTTCTTCCAACAGATCGCCTTCGAGGGCTACGAGCCGGAGATCGGCACGGGCGGCCCGCCAGGGATTTTCGCTTATGGCATCGACGTGACCAGCGAGGACCCGGCTTTTCTGTTCACCATCACCGAGGGCGAAACGCTGACGCTGGAAAACGCCGCCGACGGCATGATCCTGTCGAGCCTGCTGGCGGCTAATATGGACAAGTCCGTTGGCGACACGGTGGTGATGACCGTGCCGGGTAATACCAAAGCCTTTGAAGTGGTCGGGATCGCCGATTTCCCGCTGGAACAGGCGTGGGCGCAGTGGCAAACGCTGGCCCTGCTGCGCGAATCGACCATCGACACGATCCAATCGGAGTCGCCCATCCCTGCCGGGCTGGTCCCCGCCGAGGCAAGCGGCTTTATCAAGTACCTGACGGTCGCCGACGTTGAAGGCTATGACGCGCCCGACGGGATGCTGCCGGGCACGCTGGTGATGGGCTTCACGCCCTCGGTCGGGCAGTTCTTGCAGGTCGAAGACGGCGGCATGTTCACCATCGGTGAACCGGGTGTGCTGGTCACGACTGCGCTGGCAGAAGCCGGGGGTTACGCGGTGGGTGATACGCTCACGCTGATCGCGCAGACGCCCAACGGCATCACGGCGGAATATCCTATCGTGGGTATCTTCGCGCCGCCGCAGACGCTCGCCGGGGAAGACGCGCCGATCCCGGACGAGTTCGTGGCGATGTACTGGCGCGACGCCACCGACCTGGACGGGGCCGAGGTCGAAACCGAGCCGCTGCCGGGCGGGTACTTCGTC
>CAZMNL010000235.1:0-1234 GCA_964567525.1 uncultured Anaerolineaceae bacterium | reverse complement strand
GCTGGCCCAGAGCGATCCATCAGCGAGCGCGGTCGATGACGTGTTTGAGGAAGTCAACGATACGCTGGTCGCACAGGGTATCGCGGCATTCGGCTTCAACTTCGTGGACCTGACCGAGCAGGTGAGCGAGACGTTCTTCACCATCCAGGCGATCCTGAGTGCCGTCGCGCTGCTGATCGCGCTGGTGGGTGCGCTCGGCCTGCTGACCACGCTCTCGATGAGCGTCTTCGAGCGCCAGAAGGAAATCGGCGTGATGCGCTCCATCGGGGCCGGTTCCTCGACCGTCGCCACGCAGTTCCTCACCGAAGGGATCGTCGTGGGCGTGATCTCGTGGCTGGTCGGTATCCCGCTGATGGTGCTGATCCAGTTCTTGCTGCTGGATATCACCGGCTTCGACGAAACGTTCCCGTTCCAGTTCTCGACCACCGCCGTGATCATCGGGCTGGTGGGGATGCTGGTGATCACCACGATTGCGAGTCTGTGGCCCTCGCTGGGCGCGGCGCGCAAAACCGTGTCGGAGATCCTGCGTTACCAGTAAGCGCCGGGGGACAACCTCACCCCCCCTTGATCCCCCCTCTCCAAACGAGTTGGAGAGGGGGGAAACGCGCGCGCTCCGCTTCTCCCCTGTAACTCCCATCAACCCCCTTTGATTTACTTGATCCAGATCAAGGACCGCACACACGCCGCCTGTTAATATGATAAGGCTGATCCAGGAAATAAATCACCGGAGGGATCCATGCCTGAAACCGCATTCTTTGCCGACCTGCTGGCGGCTGTGCCGGAGATTCCGCCGGACAGCATCGTCAGCCGCACGATCCACAGTGACGACGACCTGAAAGCGGTGTTGTTCGGCTTTGCCGCCGGACAGGAACTCTCCGAGCATACCGCGTCGATGCCCGCCACGCTGATCTTTTTGCAGGGTGAGGCGCGGCTCACCCTGGGGGACGAGACTCAGGACGCCCAAACCGGGACATGGGTCCACATGCCGCCCCACCTGCCGCATAGCATCCACGCGCACACGCCGACCGTGATGCTGCTGCTCATGCTGCGTGGGAAATAAGCCGACGGCTTATGCGCGCGACCGGCGGTCGCACAGCGACACATCAAAGAGATGAACATGGGCGGGGAGCCTCACCCCCCTCAATCCCCCCTCTCCACGCGCTGGGATAGCATTACCCGCAAGTCTTGGAGGGCAGGAAATTGAGCCGTGATCGCCGCTCGCCATGCCCTACAA
>CAZMNL010000234.1:0-5335 GCA_964567525.1 uncultured Anaerolineaceae bacterium | reverse complement strand
CGCGGCGGCGGGCAGTTCGACCGGCACCCCGCTGATCAGCATCTCCGCCGTGCTGACGACCTCTTCCAGCGGGGCGCGTAGTTTTTGCGCGGCTTGATACAGAAAACGTGACTTGATCGTATTGGCCTGGTTGGCGTGCATGGTGGCGGTTGCCAGTTCGCTGTTAGCGCGTTCCAACGCCTGGAACGCCTGCGCGTTGTGGATCGAGATCGCAATCTCGCCCGCCAACTGTTTCAGCACCTCGATCTGGTCACGCGGGAAGGCGTCGCGGTGGTCGGCTTCCAGGTTCAGCACGCCGAGCACGCGGTTTTCAAAGCGCAGCGGGATCGCCAGCTCGCACCGGCTGGCGGGCAGCGCCTCGGAGCGATGGTAGCGCGGCTCGTCGTTCACGTCCGGCACGTAGAGCGTCTCCCCGCTGGACGCCACCCACGCGATCACGCTGCTGGTGGCCTGGTGCAGCGAGAGTTCGTCCAGGCCGTTTGCCGCCCCGGAGCCGGTCACAAGACGCCCGTTGGCCTCATCGACCAGCAAAATCTCGACGTGATAGACCTGGAACTGCGAGCGGACCAGCTCCGCGACGCGCGCGACCAGCGCGCGCGGATCGCGCAGCGTGGCGACCGTGCGCGAGACGGTGGCGGCGATCTCCATGTGGGTTGATTTGCGCCAGAGTTCGCGCGCGCGCAGCTCGACGGTTTCCTGCATTTCGTTGGCGTAGGCGTCAATCTGGCGCTGCATCTCGGCCAGCCGCCCGATCATGACGTTGAACGCCGCGCCGAGTTCGGCTAACTCGCGCTCGGTGTGGCGGGGCAGGCGCACGCGGTAATGATAATCGCCCGCTGTGACTGCCTGCGCCGCATCGCTGAGTGTGTTCAGCGGCCCCTCGATGGAGCGCACAATGCGCCGGTTGAGCCACTCGCCAATTGCCAGCGCCAGAATTAGCGACAGGCCCCACAACCCGACCATCCGCACGGCGACCGGCAGCAGGCTCTCGACCGGTGTTTCGACGATCACCGTCGCGTTGAGGTCGGGCCAGTGTTCCGCGCGCCCGATCACCAGGTCGCCGCTCAGCCCCGTGTAGACGCGCATAGCCGGTCCGCCCGCCTGGGCCGCCGCAAAGACCGCGAACGCTGCCGGGTTCGTCCCGTCTACGGGGGTCCCCGCCACCGGGAACGCCAGCAGCGCGCCCTCCGCGCCGACCACGTAGACATAACCCTCGTCGCCGACCGCCACGCGCGCCGCCGTGCCCCACAGCGCCGCCGCATCCACGCGGGCGACTAACGCGCTGCCGGGTTCCGGCCCCGACACGGCGATCACCAGCGCCGCCGGGTCGCTGGCGGATACGCTGGCGTACACTTCCCCGGCGATCACCGCGCGGTAGGCCGGGTGCTCGCGCCAGTCGCGCGCCGGACTCGCATCCGCGAGCGGGACATGCAGCGCACCCGCGTCCTCCGGCCCGATATAGTCGAGCGACAGGATCGCCGGGTGTGCCGCCAGCACACCTTCCAGCCGGTCCGCCGTGATCTCCGCGTCCGGTGCGGCGGCGATCTGCGCCAGCGCGCGCTGAATCGTGCCGGCGGATTCCTGCGCGGCGGCGTGGACCTCTGCGGCGCTGGTTTCGTGTAACTGGATGATGGCGGCGCGCTGCTCAATGAACGTGATCAGTGTTGCCGTGCCAACCGCCAGGATCACCAGGGCCAGCATACCCAGCAGGATCAGCCAGCGCCAGCGCGCGCGCAAGCTGTGCGTCGTCGGCACAGGCAGAGGGGCCGAAGGGCGTGTCGTGTTCGTGGTCATGCAAGTTTTGTTCCGTGACTCGTCAAGGATCAGGGCGCAGTGATACGCGCGTTCTTAACAACGCATTATACGCCGTTAATGCCTGATCCTGCAATGTGGGGGGGCGTGCATCAAAGGGGCCGCATATCAAAACAGGCGTACTACGGCACGCCCGTTGACAGGGGATAGGTGTTTGGCAGGTTGAAGGCGCGCGCCTGTTGCGTGCGGCACGTCACAAAATCACGACGCTCGGCAGCAGCAGCAGCGCGCCCACCAGCAGACCCAGGACCAGCCCGGCCCCGCAAATGATCACGTCACGGATCGAGATTGATGAGAATACATCCAGCATGATAACCAGGCTCCCTTGTGATGATGATAATAGGCTTGAGCCTAAATAAATGACCCCATTCTACGGATTATCATGCACGTTTTTGGTTTTTGGCGCAAGTTAATAGTAATATTAAACCAATAAAAAACCATAAAGAAACGGGGTTCTACCCTTGCAGATTTCAAGTTTTACCTCACCCCCCGGCCCCTCTCCAGCCTCCGGAGAGGGCGCGTTGATGGGCGGTTAAGTCCCCTCTCCGCATGTGGAGAGGGGATTTAGGGGTGAGGTAAACATAAATCAAGCCCAACATACGACTTCTCAAATGGCCTCTAAGCCCCTCTCCGCGTGTGGGACGTATGCGCAGCATACGCGGGATTATGGGGTGAGGTGAAATAAAAAGTGCAACCATAAAGAAACGGGATTCTACCCTTGAGAATCCCGTTTACTTATCCGGTGGGGCCGGGAACGCGCGGTTATTCCGCCGCCAGCACGACCGAATCGAGCATGGCGGTATACACGCGCGCCCACAGGTCCCAGCCGTATTTCCCGGTCGTGACCAGTTCCAGCACCACGACGCGCCCGGCGTCGTCCTCAAACGCGCCGATGGTGCGGTTCACGGGCGGGTCGAGCGTTTCGTCACGGTGGACGGCAATCGTCCCGGTCAGTGTTTCAGTGGTCCAGTCTGCCGCATCGGACTCTGCCAGGGCCGCGACCGCGCCCGCCACCGAGTCACCGAAGTACAGCGAGAAGACGGCGGTTTCGGCGTAGCGGTTGTTCTCCGACGGCACGATCTGGATCAGCGTGCCGGGCGGCGCGTCTTCCAGCACATCGTCGCCGGTCAGCGCGTCAAAGTAGCGGTCCGGGTAGCTGATCTGCACGCCCTCCGCGACGGCTTCGCCATCCAGCGGCATATCCAGCGCGGCAGGGCACTCTTCATCGTCAGGATCGGCACAGCCGGGCAGATCGCTGTCCGCGCCCAAATCCGCGCCAAAGCTCACGTCCGCGCCGCCGGGGTTGAAGCCGCCCGCGCCGCTGTCGTCGTTGGCAGCGTCACCGTTGGTGGCGTCACCGTTGGTGGCGGAGTCCGTGCCGTTCGAGTCGTCGTCATCGCCGCCGCAGGCCGCCAGTCCAAGCGCGAGCGCCAGCAGCAGCGCCAGTAAAATGATCCAGGTCTTTCGCATGATGTAACTTAACTCCCTTTCCAGAAACAAAATCCCTGTGATACGCACTCAGAGTTTATCGCAGTCATGCAAACGGCGGCAAGACGTTTTCAGGTTTTGGCGGGCCGTGCTAGAATGTGGGGCGTAACGGCATACCAGGGACGAGGATATACACACTGATGAGCAACGGGGGCGGATTTTGCGAGCTGCACGGGCCGTTTGATGCGCCATATACCACCTGCCCGTACTGCCAGATGGAACAGAATCAGCGGCAGGTCTTTGGACCGCCGGAACCGACCCGGCCCCATGTCTCGCCGCCGGAGCGCATCCCGCCGGACGTACCCGCCGTGCCCGAAAACGGTGACTTTGTGCGGCACACGGTCGAGCCGGAAGCCCCGCGCGTGACCGGCGATATGACCGAAGTCGCGCCGCGCCCGGAAGCAGTCGATGATATGCTCGAACCGGACGACGCGGACGCCGGGCCGCTGCCGCTTGGCTGGCTGATCGTGCGCGAGCCGCTTGAACAGCGCGGGGCGGTGCTTTCCGTGCGCCCGAATCAAACCATCGGGCGCGAAGGTGATGTACAATGGGATGATCCGCGCCTCTCGCGTCAGCACGCCCGCCTGACGTTTGAAGCGGTGGGGAGCGACGCGGATGACCGGGTCGTGTTTCACCTGTGGCCTTTCGGCCCGACCAATCCCGTTTATGTAAACGGCGAGGCGATTCGCGGGGCCACGCCGCTGCACGAAAACGACACGATCACACTGGGTACGACGGTATTTGTGTTTAAAGTGCTGCTGGACTGAGTAACCCAACCACGAGGATATCGCTATTATGAGCCAGTCGCCCTCTCACGCGCTCGTTGTGCGCGCCGCCATGCGCACCGACACCGGGCGCAAACGCCAGCAAAACCAGGACGCCATCGGGCAGCTTGTGCCGGATGATCCCGCGCGGCTGGCCCAGTGGGGCCAGATTGTCGTACTGGCGGACGGTGTCGGGGGCTTGCCCGGCGGCGATCTCGCCAGCCAGTACGCCGTCAGCACGATCCTGAGCAGCTACTACGACGAGAGTTATACCGAAGACGACCCGGCCAAACGGCTGGCGCGCGCGATTGCCGAGGCCAACAGCATCATCTACGAAGAAGGGCAGGCCAGCACCCCGCCCGCTAAAATGGCGACGACCGTCGTCGCCGCCGTGATCCGTGACCGCGACCTGGTGATCGGCAGCGTGGGCGACAGCCCCGCTTACCTGCTGCGTGATGGCGAGGTGCGCCAGCTCACCCAGGATCACAACGTGGAGACGTTGCAGCGCGACGCCGGGGCCGATCTGCCGGAAGACCAGCGCGCACGTGCCAAGCTGGTTCGCGCGCTGGGCCACCAGGAGCGCGTCAAGGTGGATATCATCACCGGGCGCGTGCGGCATGGCGACTTCGTGGTCCTGTGCAGCGACGGGCTGACGCGCTACGCCCCCCCCGACGAGATCGGCGCGACCGTCGAACGCATGGCGTCCGAGGATGCCGTCACCGCGCTGATCGACACGGCCAACGCGCGCGGCGGTGCGGACAATATCTCCGTGATCGTGCTCGAACTGCTCGACGAGAGCGAGAGCCTGCTCAACATCCCGGACCCGATGAACGCCTGGGGCCAGCCGCGTCTCAGCGAGCGCGGGCGCGAATCGCGCCCCGGCAGGCCGCCAGAACTTGATACCGCCGCGCAGACCGGCCCAGGTCATAATCCGAATCGACCTGGGGGCGAACTGTTTGACTCGACGCAGCAGCAGAATCGGACCGGAAATCGCCAGAAAGCGGGCCGTCAGAACCAGAGGAACCACGGCGAGTCCCAGCCAGAGTGTAGCGCCATTAAAGTCGACGACGAGAATTTCCAGGCCGATCAGTACGAACAGTACCACATTGAAGACTTCATCGATCAGCATCCAGAAGGTATCCAGGTGTTCACGTGTTTTCGGAGACATGGCAAAGATTCTGCCGTGGTTGCCGATGAGCAGCCCAGCGACCACTACGACAATCGGGCCGGATACATGCAGAGCCAGGGCCAGCCCGTAGCCACCCATCACC
>CAZMNL010000233.1:0-5336 GCA_964567525.1 uncultured Anaerolineaceae bacterium | reverse complement strand
GGCGGTCTGCCCGCGCGCGGAGTCGGGAGTCGGCAGCGGGATTTTGGTGTGCGGGTCCTGACCGCCATCCAGCGGGCGCGGCCCGCCCGCGCTGAAAGCGGGTATCACCTGCACCAGCGGATCGTCGAGCGCGACCAACCCGGCGCTGACCTGACTCAGCAGCGCGGTCGCGGTGAACAGCTTGCTCAATGACGCGAGATCGAACCACGTCTCCGCATACGCGGGGTACTGCTGCATATCGGGATCGATCCAGCCCCACGCCATATTGAGGACCACGTCCCCGCCATGCACGACCGTGATCGCGGCTGCCGGAAAAGTCACGCCCAGGTGTGCGCTGATGATACGCTCTAGCTCCTCAGCGACCGCCGGAGAGAGCGCGTTGATCGAGTCTTCAGAGGATACGGAAGCGAAAGCAGGCAAGCGAGAGTTCCTCCCGGTCAGTCATAGATCAGCACATCGCGGCGCTGTAAGGCGAAGTTGTTGCAGTCCTCGACCCACTCCGACGCCAGCAGCGCCAGGATCGCGCGCACATCTTTACCCGCGCGCACGTCCGCCTCGATCTGGCGGCGAATCCACGCGCCACCGATCAAGCGGTCAAAGTGCTGGATGCCGCCTGCGTGCGCGGGGAGCCATTCAAACCGGTCAGGGTACATGGCGCGGATCGTGATGATCACACCCAGCCACACATCCAGCGGACGCCAGCGCGCCGAGTCGGTGATGTGGACCTGCACGCCGTTGCAGTCCTGCCCAGCCCACTTGCTCGCCGACGGGCGGAAGCTATGCGGGCGGAAACCCGCGCCCATGCCCGCCGCCCAACCGTCACCGCTAAGACGTTCGGCGAGCGACTGCCCGTCGATCCAGGGTGCGCCCGTGATCTCGAATGGCAGGGCCGTACCGCGCCCCTCTGACAGCGTGCTGCCCTCCACCAGGCACGCGCCCGCATAATGCGCCAACGTGCTCAACTGCGGCATATTCGGCGAGGGCGAGACAAAGGGCAAACCCGTTTCAGGCCAGGACATCGCGCGCTGCCACCCGTCGCACGGGATCACGCGCAAATCGGCGGGAGTGGGATTCCAGCTAGTGTTGATCAGCGTCGCCAGTTCGCCCAACGTCAGCCCATGCCGCACCGGGACCGGAAAGCGCCCCACGAATGAGGACACGTTCATGTCGAGCAGCGGCCCCTCGATCACGACGCCGCCCTGTGGATTGGGGCGATCCAGGATCACAACCGGGACCCCATACGCGCCTGCCGCCTCCAGCGCGTGTGACACCGTCCAGACATAGGTATAGTAGCGCACGCCGATATCCTGAATATCGCAGACCAGCACATCGATATGTTCCAGCATCTCCGGCGTGGGACGGTAGGTTTCCCCGTAGAGGCTGAACACCGGCACCCCGGTACGCGGATCGGTGGCGGTGTCGATGTGCTCGGCATCCGGCGCGGACCCAGCGAACCCATGCTCCGGCCCGAACAACGCGGTCAGGTTCACGTCCGGCGAGTCCGCAAAGATGGTATAGGCACTGTTCAGTTGCGCGTCCACCGCGCTGTGATTGGTCAGCAGCCCTACACGCCGCCTGGCCAACGCACGAAACCGGTCATCACGCAGCACCTCTAACCCGGTTTGGACGATCATGGAAAATTCCCTTTGGGCGGCTCAGTCAAGCTGGCGCAGGATCGTGTAGAACTTGTAGCGGTCACCGCGATACGACGAACGCACATACTCGACCGGCTGATCGCTATCGTTGTAAGTCACGCGCATAATGCGCAGAATCGGCGTGCAGGGGGGCGCTTCCAGCGCCTCGATCTCGTCCGCTTCGGCGATGCTGGCTTCGATGGTCTGGTGTGCATAGGTCAGGTGGATGCCGTAGCTCTCGCGCAGCACCTTGTAGAGCGACTGGCGGCTGAAGTCATGCCGGGCGAGCAGGTCCGGGCACAGCGCATGAATCAGGTGGGACTGCTCCAACGCAATCAGTTGATCGTCCGCCAGCCGCACGCGGTGCAGGATGATCACCTCCGCGCCCGGCAGAATCGACAGCGCCTTTGCCACCTCTTCGCTTGCCAACTGAATCCCGCTGTACAGCACGCGGCTGGACGCGCGTTTTCCCCGGCTGGTCATGTCCTGGGTGAAACTGGTGAGCGACATCAGCGTCTGGTCGATCTTGGTCGCGCAGACGTAGGTGCCCTTGCCCACCTGGGTATACAACAAGCCTTCCTGCACCAACTCATTGATCGCTTTGCTGACCGTCAGGCGGTTGACATTGAACTGATCCGCTAACTGGCGCTCCGAGGGGATGCGCTCGTTGACCTCAAACACGCCGGACTGGATGTTGAGGCGGATATAGTCCTTGATCTGGACGTATAGCGGGACAGGTGAGTCGTGCTTTGCCATCGTTGCCAACCTTCTACTCGCTTCTCCCAGCGCCCAATCACACCACCGTGACCGCCACGTTTAAGCGATCCAGCAGCGATCCTGATTCCCCTCCGGAACCCAGTGTCAGATCCGAGACAATCACGCCGTCATACCCATTGGAACTGGTATCGTGCAGCGCAAAGGGCACGCCGTCAACGTGTCCGAGATACAGCATCACGTGCCCCGGCAGTTCCAGAATCGCGCCCGGCGATGCGCGCTCAACGAGCGCCTGTGCGCGGTCTTCGGCGCGCATCTCCGGCGCAAACGTCACTTGCGGCTCGCCTACCTGGGCCTGTTGGTCACCGTTGCGCGGCAGCAGCACGCCAGTCGTCGCGTACACGTCCCGCACCAGCCGCGAACAGTCACGCCCGAAAATACCCAACCGCGTGCCGCCCCAGGAATAGCGCTCGCCCAGCAGCTTGAAGCCCTGCACAAACAGGCTGCGCACAGTCAGCGGCAGATAGCCGAGCGCAAATGTCCCGGCATCCTGGGCGATCCAACCATCGACAAGCTGTAACGCGCCGGACGCATCCCGCAGCGGGACCGCCACGCGATACGCCCCCTCGGACTCGTCACGCAGCGGCAGCCGCGTACCCATTTGCGGCGTGATTCCGCCCCCCTCGCCCAACGCCACTAAGCCGCGACTCCCCAGCGTTACCACGAAGTTCAGCGCGTGGACGTAGGCATTCACATCCTGGCGGGAAGCCGTCGCCACTGCATCCAGGCGCAGCCAGCCCCAATACTGCGGCGTGAGCGCAAAGCCCCACTGACCATCACGGCTGGCAGCCACCAGCGCCACCGGCCAGCCAATATCGAGCGCCGTTTCCTGAATGCGGTCGAAGGCAAAATCAAACGGGCGCGAGGTCATCACGTGGCCGGTGGGGAAAGAACGCAAGTCAGTACGGCGTGCGCACACCCCGAACTGCACCGGCACGCGCTCCGGTAAATCCGGCGCAGCATTCACCAGCAGCGCATCGAACACCGCATCATCCAGCGGCTGACCGTCCGCGCCATAGCGTGTTTTCTGCGGGCGCTCGTACTGCGCAATCTCCGCGCGCACTTCATCCGCACTGAGCGCGTCCGGCAAGTCCAGCACGGCGGGAATGTCCGTCTTCTGCGGCACGTGCGCATTAAAGGCCGCGATCTCGTCTGGCGAGAGCAGCACGCGATCCGCATCCGGCAGGCGATCCAACCAGAAATCAGCGTGCAGCATCTCCGGCGAAATATTCGGCGGGAAGTTCATCTGGACTGAGGTTTCCACAATTCACCACTCCTTGTTCAGCGGGACAGCCGGATCACAATCGCTGCCGCCACCATCAACACGCCGCCGATCATCGCGCTGCACACGCTCACCACAAACTCGTCGCTGTCCGGCGATTGCAGCAGGGCCAACAGCAGACCCGTCACGCCAATAAACGCGCCAATCTGCAAGAAGCCCCGCAGGGCTTCGCGTTTCGGGTCCTGGTTCATAACCTATTCCTGGCCGGGCGCGGTCGCCTCTAACGTTTCCACCTCGCTGTCAGCGATGAACGCTTGCAGCGACTCACCGGCAGTTAGCGGCGCACAGGCGACCTGCTGTGTGAATCCGGATGGGATTTCCAGCGGTGGGACCGTCGTATTACATACCTCTGGCACAAAGAAAGGACAGCGCGGATGGAATGCACACCCGGCGGGTATCTCGGTCAGGCTGGGAATATCCTCACTGCGCAGCAGCATACGCTGCTTGTTGCGCGTCAGTTCGGGATCGGCTTCGGGGATCGCTGAGATCAGCGCGCGGGTGTAGGGATGGGCGGGGTTGGCGATCACGTCATGCGTCGGCCCGATCTCGACCACGCGCCCCAGGTACATCACCGCGATACGCCCTTCCCACGCGAAATACTTCGCCAGCGCGAGATCGTGGGTGATGAAGATGATTGCCACGCCGAGCTTATCGCGCAGATCGTGCAGCATTTTGAGCAAACTCACGCGGATGCTGACATCCACCATGCTCACCGCTTCGTCGGCAACAATCAACTTGGGTTCAACGGTCAGCGCACGGGCAATGCTCACACGCTGGCGCTGACCGCCGCTAAGCTGGTGCGGGAACTTGTTCACCACGTCACCGGGCGGCGTCAGGTCTACCAGCGTAAGCAGCTCCCAGATGCGGCGGCGCAGTTCCGCGCGCCCCTGCACCATTTTGTGACGGCGCAGCGGGTAGCTGATGATCTGCCCGATGGTATGCGCCGGATTCAGCGAAGCGAAGGGGTCCTGGTGTACGATTTGCAGCGCACGACGCACTAAGGCGCGTTCCTGCCCGCGATAGTCGCGCAGCAACCGCCCATTGTAGATTACCTCTCCGCCGGACTCCGCCAGCAGACCGGCAATGATTTTGCCGGTCGTGGTTTTGCCACAGCCGCTTTCACCCACCAGGCATAGAATCTCGTTGGGCTGGACTTTCAGGTTAATATCTTGCAGCACCGGAATGCTCGTGCGGCCCTGCCGGAATGAACGGGATACATGGCGTAGTTCGATTAACGGGGTACTCATGAGGCGACCGTCTCCCTGGCGCGTGCGTTCACTTTTTCCGCCCAATAACAGGCCGCCCGGTGATCGTCACCGTAGCTTTCCATCGGCGGCGGAACTTGCATACATTCCTGTGTAGCAAACGGGCAGCGAATGTGAAACTTACAGCCCGATGGCGGCTCGATCAAGTCCGGCGGGCTGCCGGGGATGCTGTGCAGTTCTTCCGCGCCAACGCTCAAACGCGGGATCGCTTCGAGTAGGCCCAGCGTGTACGCATGGCGCGGGCGGTAGAACATCTCGTTCACCGGGCCGATCTCAATAATTTCGCCCGCGTACATCGTGGCGACCGTGTCGGCCATCTCCGCCGCGACCGACAGATCGTGGCTGATGAAGATGATGCTGAACCCTAATTCGTCGCGGATT
>CAZMNL010000232.1:0-5342 GCA_964567525.1 uncultured Anaerolineaceae bacterium | reverse complement strand
ATGTCAAATGCGTCCTGCTAAAATCACCATTTGCACCCGATCCATATTTGAGCCTTCCAAAATGCAAAGTAGCCACACCCACCCGATTTAAATATTTTAATTGACCGGAAACATTAAGGGTGCTACCATGCTAATGTCTGACTCAATTCTAGTTTCATTCTACGGAGTGTATACCTTGAAGCGCTATGTTTCCTTCGATCCCGATGTAGAGATCTCGGGTCAAAATGTGCTGGGCTATCTCGAATGTATCAACCGTGAAAACGTGCTGCCGTTTTTACAGCAGCGCGGTCTTGAAAACGTTGATCCGCAAGTGTGGTACCCATTCCAGGATTGGCTGGATGTGCTCAACGACATGGAAAATCAGAGCGGCGGCGGCTCAATGATGGACTTTGTCAGCATTGGTATGAAAATCGCGGAGTTGACGCAGTTCCCGCCCGAATTCGACCAACTGCCGTTTGAGCAACTGCTGATGGCGAACGACCGTGCCTACCAGATGCAGCACCGCAACGGCAATGCGGGCTATCAGACTACCGAAAAGATCGACGAGGGACACGTTACCATCACGCTGCAAACGCCCTACCCGGACGATCTCGCTTACGGGGTTGTGTGGGGAGAGTGCAAGCGCTTTTTGCCGCCGGGCACTAACTTCACCGTGTATTATGACGAGAGCGTGCCGCGCCGTGACAATGGTGGCGATGTGACGGTGATCCACGTCAAGTGGGACGTATAAATCGACAACAGCCGCGCCCCGCATATGCGCAGCCTGCGCGGGGTTTTGCTGTGCGCTGCCCATGCCGCCGCGTGCACGCGACACATCAAGGGGATGAAAATGGGCGAGGATCGGCCCGCGCCCGACGGTCAAACCGTCGGGCTATACACCTGCTGGACCGCCAAGCGGCCCGCTGATCGCCTGTTTAACCCCGTTTACGGGGTGACCGACCTGTAGCCCGGCCCATTCAGGGCCGGGCGAGGCGGTGATCGCGCATGTGAAATGACACCGCACACCGCCGCCGCCTGCTAATCGCTAACAGCTTAAAGCTAATCGCCCCTACGGCGTGCCGCCCAGCAGCGCGCCCCCCGACTCCCCGAATACGTCGTGCGGGGTGGCGTGCGCTTCTTCGAGATGCGTTTCCAGGTCTTCCAGCGTGCCGAACTGGTGCCCGACGTGCGCAATCGTATACGCCGCCATCAGCGCGCCCAGCCGCAGCGAATGCCCGAACGAACGCCCCCGCACGCGCCCGGCGAGATAGCCCGCGATCAGCGCCTCGACGGTCCCGCTGTGCGAACCGGACGCTTCCGGCCACTCCGCGCGCCAGACGCCTTCTTCCGTGACGAGATACGCACGCTCGGCGCGGCTGATGCCGACCAGCACGCGCCGCACGCCGCGCTTACGAATCTCGTTGGCGACGTAGATCACTTCCTCATCGGAGCGCACCGGGTAGTTAAACAAGCCTTCCATCTGCTGCTGAGTCAGGTAGACCATCACCGGCTTGGCTTGCAGCGAGAGTTCCAGCACATCCCCGCCCCCGGCATTGATCGCCACCGCTGCGCCCGCCGTCTGCACCAGGCTGGTCAGCACGGCGTAGGTATCGCGGCGCACGTTTTCCGGCAGGCTGCCCGCAAACACGACCGTGTCGCCCCGGTTGATCAGGTTGGTCATGGTGGTACGCACGGCGCGCTGCTCGTCTTTGGTCACGGTTGAACCGGCATCAAACACAATGGTTTCGTGGTTATGCCCGGCATCGACGATCACCAGGTTGCCGCGCGTGTGTCCGGAGTGGTGCAGGATGGTCATGGGGAAATGTTCGTCGCGCAGCAGGTCGGCGTAGGCGCGCCCGTTGGCGTCACGCCCCAGCAGGATGATCGCGTGGGTGGGCACGTTGAGCCGGTGCAGCGCCCGCGAAATGTCGATCCCGCGCCCGGCGGGGTCGGTGCGCGCCGGTTCGATGACGTGGTTGTAGTATCCCGGCGCAAAAAAGCGCGTGGTCATGGTGCGGTCCAGCGTGGGATTGAGCGTGACGGTAATGACTTTGGGGGGTATGGGTTGTCCTGCTTCGGACATAATATGTATTCTCCTTGTGACCGAAAGACCCGTTATCGTATGATCGTAGCAGTGCCTCAGGCTACGCCATAAAAATAATTACCCCATCCCGCGCGCACTGCGTGCGCGTTTCCCCTTCCCTTAGGGAAGGGGCACACCTTAACAGCAGGTTGTAGGAACGCTCCAATGGGCGAGTTATTTCTATGAAACAGCCTTATTCGTTCGCCAGTACAAAAGGATACCCTGAAATGCACTGGAATTCTGCGACTGACACGCTGCTACAAAACCTGCTCACGCACGACCGTATCGGCCTCGTGACCGATGTGGATGGGACGATCAGCCACATTGTTGACAAGCCGGACGCCGCCACCGTCACCGAGCGCAGCCGCGACTCCCTGCGGCGGCTCAGCGCCCAGATCGCGCTGGTCGCGGCGGTATCGGGCCGCGCGGCGGCTGATGTGCGCCGGATGGTCAATTTACCGGACCTGCACTATGTGGGCAATCACGGCCTGGAGTGGTGGGGCGATGATGCCGTGCAGGTTGCGCCGCAGGCCGCGCCCTACCGTGACGCGCTGCAAGCCGCCGCGCGGGATATTGAGCCGCACACAGTGACCGGTATGATCATCGAAGACAAGGGCGCGACGCTCTCCGTTCATTACCGCCAGACCGCCAGCCCCGCCGCTGTACAAGGCATGTTGACGCCGGTGCTGACGCAGATCGCGGGCGCGCACCACCTCAAGCTGTTCCAGGGGCGCATGATCTTCGAGCTGCGCCCGCCGGTGGATATCAACAAGGGTACGGCGTTCCGCGAGCTGGTCCGCCGCCACGATCTCGGCGCGGCGCTGTACCTCGGTGATGATACCACCGATGTCGATGCGCTGCGCGCCGCGCGTGCCCTGCGCGAGTCCGGTGGCTGTTACGCGCTGGCGGTGGGGGTGGAGACGGCGGAGACGCCCGGCCCGGTGCGCGAAAACGCCGATCTGCTGGCCTCTGGCGTGGCGGATGTCGAGAACCTGCTCGGCTGGCTGGTCGAGATGACGGCGCGGTGAGTGGGCCTTAGGCTTCGCCATGAAAATAATTACCCCATCCCGCGTGGCCTGGGGCCACGTTCCCCCTTCCCTGAGGGAAGGGGAATCATACACAATGGCCGGTGGGGAACATCAGACGGGCGATTTATTTCTACGGATCGGCCTTACTCCGCCGTGTCCGCGCCATCCTCGCCGGTTTGCGCTTCCTGCATTGCGCCGAGCGCGTCTTTTACCTGGTCGTAGAACCACAGGCGCACATCGGCGTTCATGACCTTGCGGCGCAGGGCGGCGGCGCGGCGGCGGCGGTCGTCCGCTTTCATGGTGAGCGCATGGTGCATGGCTTCGGCGATGCCCTGGATATCGAACGGCGAGACGACCAGCGAATGATCGCCGAGTTCGTAGTATGCGCCTGCGTGCTCGCTGAGCACGATCACGCCGTCGCGCTGGTTGACGAGCGCGCCCTCTTTCGCCACGAGATTCATGCCGTCGGTGATCGGGTTGACCAGCAGCACGTCGTAGAGTTCCATAGCGGCCAGCGCGCGCGGGTAGTTCTCGCCCACCAGAATCCGCACCGGCTCCCAGTACTGGTCGCTGAACTCGGCGTTGATCATGCCCGCTTCGGCCATGATATCGCGCAGGTAGTCCTGGTACTGCTCAACTTCCATGCGCGAGGGAACCAGCAGCGCGAGCATCTGCACCTTGCCGCGATGACTGGGCCGGGTTTCCAGCAGCGCGCGGAAGGCTTCCAGCCCGCGCAGAATGTTCTTACTCGGTTCGATGCGGTCCACGCGCAGGATCAGCTTACGATCCCCGATCAGGTTGAAGATCTGCTGCTTAACCAGCGACATTTCGGGCTGGTTGACCAGCGTGTGCAGCTTTTCCACGTCCACCGAGATCGGGTAGGCGTATGCGCCGACTTTGCGGCCCTTGTAGTAGATCGAGTCGCGCGCGCCCTGCGAATGGGCGTCCTTGAGGAAGAAGCGGCAGCACTGCACGAAGTTAAACGCGTCGCGCTCGGTCTGGAAGCCAACGCGGTCCGAGGCGAGCATACTTTGCAGCAGCATGGTGCGCATTTCTTCCGGCAGGATGCGCCACGCATCCGGGCCGGGCCAGGGGATATGCACGAACGGCTGAATCTGCACGCGGTCGCCCAGGCGTTTACGCAGGAAGTGCGGCACGAGGTACAGGTGATAGTCCTGGGGGAAGACCAGCACCGGGCGATTCGAGTCTTTGACGCTGTCGGCGATCACGTCGGCGAACTGCTGGTTAACCGCGATATAGCCTTTTTCCCACGCCTGCCAGGTGGCGCGCGTAATGCTCGGCGTGCGCGGGATGTCCCATAACTGGTGCTGGATGAACCACAGCAGCGGGTTGGCGATCTCGTTGTAGTACTGGTCGTAGCGGCGGCGCTGAATCTCGACCATACGCATCAGCACGCCATCAACCTCCGCCGGTTTATCGTCGTTGGCTTCGATCCACTTTTTATCGGCACTGCTGAGGGCTGCCGCGACCCAGAGAACGTCGTGACGTTCGGCGAGCGCGCCCAACGCCGTCACGAGTCCGCCGCTGCCGCGCTGGTAGGTCAGCTCGCCGTCGTCACCGATTTTGAACGCAAATGGGCCGCGATTGGACGCGATCACGATCAGCGGCTTTGCGCCGTTTTCACCTGTCAAAAGGTCTGTTACCGCGTCATCATTTTGGGCCATGAGGTATTCCCCTCCCTGGTTATCTGGTTAAAAAACCGCGTGGCAGCCCGGCACATGCCGGACTGTCAGGGGCCGATCTATTTACGATTATAACATTTTGCGGGGTTGTACAAATGGGCTAGGTGAAAATGTGGTGACGGGAATCGCGCGCGACTTCGCCCGACGCTGCCCCGCGAACTGCGTTCGCACAGGCAGCGCCGACCTCACCCGCGCGCTGGCGTGTGCGCCTCACGCCCCCAGGCTCGCCTGCGCCAGCATCGCCGAGCCGATGATATTGGCGTTGTCGCCGAGCGCCGCCGCGACAATCGGCAGTTCTGCGGGAGACACCGGGCGGATCAGGTAGCGGTAGGTCGTCTCACGGATGATCGGCAGCATGAAGTCGCCGCACGCCTCGATCACGCCGCCGCCGTAGATCATGCACTCCGGGTCCAGCGCGTTGACCAGCGAGGCGTTAAAGATGCCCAGGTGAACCGAGGCGCGGTACATCACGTCGGATACCACCGCGTCACCGGCGTCCAGCGCGTCCCGCAGCAGGCCGCTGCGGATCGCGCCGCCGGATTCGACCTC
>CAZMNL010000231.1:0-5343 GCA_964567525.1 uncultured Anaerolineaceae bacterium | reverse complement strand
ATAGGTAAGGAAAGTTATTCGTTAAAAAGAAGGTCTTCTACCCGATACTACCCAAAGGCCAGGAAAAAAGTTGCACACGTGGATTAAAAAAGCTGCTCCCGATTCAACCGGGAGCAGCTGATGGATGAAACTTGCAGTGGATGGGTTAATCTTCTTTTTTCCTGTCTTCCTCCGCAGTCTCTTTCCGCGGGAAGACCGCTAGGACGACTGCGCCGACCCCTAGAAAGATTAGATAGGGGAAGAGGACGAACCACCCTAAAAGAGGGACGTACGCGGTCAGGATCAGGATCATCATCTGTGGAAAACGTGCGACCAGATCGCGCACGGCGGCAGCCGGTTCGAACGCCTGTCCCGCGAACGACAGGTCCAGCACCAGCACATCGGGCGTATCAGCGGCGGCACGCGCCATCACCGCGCCGGAGTCAATGCTTTCCCAGATGATCGCCAGGTCGGTTTCGCGCGCGAGTTCCTGCCGCACAATCTTGAGCATCAGCGGGTGGTCATCGACCAGCGCCACACGGATCACGTTTGACCGTCCTTCCCCCGGACCGGATACACGCTTCTACTATAGTAGATTTTGCGCTTGGTGGGAAAACCTCACCCCCCGGCCCCCTCTCCACACGCTGGAGAGGGGGAGTAAGTGTGCTGTTAAGCCCCTCTCCGGAGGCTGGAACGTATGCGCAGCATACGCGGGGTTCTGGGGTGAGGTGAACCGGCGAAAATGCGATTCGCCAACAACATCATGAACACAGATAAACGCAGATTCTGAATCCGTGTAATCCGTGTCCCATTTTTTCGCGCCAGTTCTCGGCTAAATCTACCCGCCGACCGTGACCTCGACAGTGACCTCGGTTGTGCCCTCTTCCGGCAGCGGCACGATATCGCCCGCGACCGGCGCACCGTCCACGACCAGCGCGACCGCGTTACCGGGTCCCGCGCGTTTGACCGTGACCAGGTACGTCACGCCCCGGAAGATGCGCGCCGCCGTGAAGCCGTCCCACGCTGCGGGGAGCACGGGCGCGATCTGCAACCCCTCGAATGCGGGCCGGATGCCGAGAATCCAGTGTGTGATCGCTACATAGTTCCAGGCCGCCGTACCGCTGAGCCAGGAATTTTTGGCCTCGCCGTGCGTGGGCGCGTCCTTGCCCGCGATCATCTGCGCGTAGACATACGGCTCGCAGCGGTGAATCTCGCTAATGTGCTCGCGTGCTGAGGGGTTGATGCGCGTGTAGTAGTCGAAGGCGCGGTCGCCGTCGCCCGCCATCGCTTCCGCGATCATGATCCAGGGATTCGTGTGGCAGAAGATTCCGGCGTTTTCCTTGTAGCCGGGCGGGTAGGACGAAATCTCGCCCAGGTTGAGATAATAGCGCGTGAATGCCGGTTGGTGCAGTACGATCCCGTGTGGCGTGGCGAGATGCTGCTCGACGGAATCTAGCGCCTGCCGCGCGAGTCCGTCATCCAGCCCGATCCCGGCCATGACGCAGATGCCCTGCGACTCGATGAAAATCTGCCCTTCTTCGTTTTCGCGCGCGCCGACCGGCTGCCCATAGTGATCATATGCGCGGCGGAACCAGTCGCCATCCCAGCCATGTTCCCGCACCACCGCGTCCATCGCGGCGGCGGCGTCACGGTAGCCCTGGGCGCGGGCGTCCAACCGCAGGTGCGCGCTGATCCCGTCCATTTCCTGCGCGGGCAGCACGAATAACCCGGCGATGAACACCAACACGGCGATCTTGCCGTCCATCGTTTCGGTGGTCTGGAAGGACTGCCCCGGTTCCTCGCTGAACGTGTTCAGGTTCAGGCAGTCGTTCCAGTCCGCGCGCCCGATCAGTGGCAGGCCGTGCGGGCCGCGCCGGTCGAGCGTGTACTGGATGCTGCGCTGGAGATGATCGTACAGCGGGGTTTCGCTGCCCGGCTGGTTATCATACGGGACCGGTTCATCGAGGATCGCCCAGTCGCCGGTTTCCTTGATGTACGCGGCCACACCCAGCACCAGCCACAGCGGATCGTCGTTGAAGCCGCCGCCTACTGCGTCATTCCCGCGCCTGGTCAGCGGCTGGTACTGGTGATACGCGCCGCCCGTGTCGAGCTGTGTCGCGGCGATATCGAGAATGCGCTCGCGCGCGCGCGCCGGGACCATATGCACGAAGCCGAGCAAATCCTGGTTCGAGTCGCGGAAGCCCATCCCGCGCCCCACGCCGGACTCGAACTGCGAGGCCGAGCGCGACATATTGAACGTCACCATGCACTGGTAGGCGTTCCAGGTGTTGACCATGCGGTTTGTGTGTTCGTCGGGGGTGTGAACCTGCATCTTGCGCAGCAGTTCGGACCAGTACACGCCCAGCGATTCGAACGCGGCATCGACAAACACGGGATCGCGGTAGCGCGTGATCACCGGCTTGACCGAGAGCTTATTGATCGTCTGCGGCTCCGACGGGGCGAACTTCTGATCGTGCGGGTTTTCGTGGTAGCCCAGGATAAATACCATCTGCCGCACATTTCCGGCATCCAGAGTGAGATGGACGTGATGCGAGCCGACCGGCTGCCAGCCGTGCGCCACTGAATTCCCCGACTTCCCACCTTCGACGACGGCGGGCGCGTCGAACCCGCGATACGGCCCCAGGAAAACTTCGCGCTGCGTGTCGAACCCGGCCAGCGGTTCCGAGCAGGCGAAGTAAGCGAAGTGATCGCGGCGCTCGCGGTATTCGGACTTGTGGTAGATCACACCGTCCTCGATCTCGACCTCGCCAATGCTGTAGTTGCGCTGGAAGTTGGTCATATCGTCGTAGGCGTCCCACAGGTTGAACTCCACCAGCGAGAAGATCGACAGGTCCGCCGCCGCGCCGCGCGTATTGATGAGCGCCAGCGTCCACAGTTCGAGATTTTCGCCGGGCGGGACAAAGTAGCGGATTTCCGCCGTGATGCCGTGCGCCGTGCCGGAAATGATCGTATAGCCCATCCCGTGACGGCAGGTATAGCCGTCCAGCGGGTCGCGCACCGGCTGCCATGTCGGGGACCAGAACGCGCCGCTGGCGTTATCGCGCAGGTAGAGGTAGCGCCCGCCGGAATCCGTCGGCACGTTGTTATAGCGGTAGCGCGTCAGGCGGCGCAGGCGCGCATCACGATAAAAGGAATAACCGCCCGCCGTGTTGGAGATAATGCCAAAATAGGCTTCGCTGCCCAGGTAGTTGATCCAGGGCAGCGGGGTATCCGGGCGCGTGATGACGTATTCGCGCCGCGCGTCGTCAAAATAACCGTATTTCATGAATCTACACCCTTCAGAGTCTTAAAGCTCCCTCAAAAAGTTCAGTGGTGATTCTCGTGGGAGCGCTCCCATAAATGATTAGACAAAGTATAGGCCAGAATGAAAAACGCAGTCAACTCCCAGCCGTGACGCGGGACAAAACTCACCCGAAACACGGCTAAACGACACCGGGACGAGGGCGCGTCCTCGCCCCGGTTGGACGGGCAAACGTGGAGCAGACGGCTTACGGCGCGATCTCCGCCAATGTTGCCGCCACCTGTACCGGCGTATTGGGCACGGAGTCGTACAGGCTGAGGAAGAAGTTCGTTTCGGCGCTATCGAACCCGCGCGCTTTCTCGGCCCAGTTGAACCCGATGGACAGGTACATCAGCTCGGCCTCAACCGTGAACGGCCCTTCGGCCTCGCCCACGTCGATCACGTAACGCACGCGGTCACCGCCGCCGGTGAAGTCGGGGTCGGCCAGCGCCGCGCCATCGACCGCGATATTCGGTCCGGCGGTGGCCTTGTCAAACCCATTGGGCAGCAGCCGGTTGTTTTTGATGTATCCGGCGGCGCGCAGCAGGATCGTTGTCGGGTGGCCTGCGCTGTCGATCATCACCGATTCGTAGATTTGCACCTGTTCGGGACTGGTAATCACAGTGTAGTGCGGTTCGTAGCGCAGCGGGTCGGCGTCGTGATCGTCACCGATCACGCGCCCGTTGTCCTCATACGCGCCGGATTCGAAGATCACGTCACCGCTGGCGTCTTTCACCGTGACGTGCAGGAAGGCGCGCCGCGACGGGAACCCCGCCGGGA
Source organism: uncultured Anaerolineaceae bacterium (assembly GCA_964567525.1). Classification (GTDB taxonomy): domain Bacteria; phylum Chloroflexota; class Anaerolineae; order Aggregatilineales; family Aggregatilineaceae; genus CAYRNY01. The sequence continues at coordinate 1,283 of CAZMNL010000231.1, read as the reverse complement.
ACTTGTGCCCGGTCAGCACCTGGATGCGTACCTGGGCGTCTAGTTGCGTCCCTTCCAGCGAGGCTTCGGGGATGGTCAGGATGGCGGTGCGCGTCTGCAACTGTTCCAGTACGCGGGCGTGCGACATCTCGAAGTGCTCGTACCCGGCGGTGACGTTCATTGCTTCGCCGTGTGCCATCAACACCGTTTGCATGTAGGCATTGCCGCCCACAAAAATATGCTGGAAGAACGGTTCCTGCGGGTCGCCGCCCGTGATGCTGGTCACGACCGCGCCGCGCGCGCGGGGCATGTGGCAGCCCTGGCACGGCTGCACCGCCGAAAAGCCGCCGTGCAGCCACTCGAAGTACGGCATCTGTTCGGGGAATTCCCCGGCGATTTCGCCGGAGTCATCGACGTATGGCGTCCACAATGTATGGCACGACGCGCACAATACCGACTCGGTGATATGTTGGCTTCTCAGGGGCACAAATCCGGATGCCGACTGCATCACCATGCTGAAGTTTTTCGCGACCTCATAGCGGCTGTAGGATGGGCGCTCGTTGGCGGGATAGTCAGGATAAATCACGTAACCACCGCTGAAGCTGGGCTGTTCGCCCAGGTTATCGGCTTCGATCTGGTGGCAGAGCGTGCAGGAATTGCCGTCCATCGCCAGCGTGTGCAGCGCATGATCCGGGCTGAGGAAGCCGTCATCCAGCACGAGGCCCGGTTCGCCCTGGAAATCCGCTGTCGTGCGCGCCATCGGCATGTGGCAGGTGGCGCACTTGTCTTCGATCACGTCCGCGATCTGCGGTGCGAGGATCGTTTCGATGCGTACCGACGCCTGCCAGTACGGATCGCGGGCGGCGTTCGCCATCATGCTGGAGCGCCACGCCGCGTCAATCGAAACGTCGTTGCCCTGCTCATCCTGCATGGCCGTATGGCAGCTTGTACACGCGCCGGACGCGCTGAACCAGTCGCCGCGTTCGGTGGGCAGCGGCGGCGCGGGGAACTTTTCGGGTCCCTGGGCCGCTGCCGGGTGATAACTGCCGGAGAGCGCAATCACGACTCCCGCCAGTACCAGGCATAAAACCCCGGCTGTCAAAAAACGCCGATATAACATGGTGGCTTCGCTCCAAACTCGCTATATGATTGTGATTTCCGCGCACGTGATGAGGCGCTGTCCGTCCCGGCGATGGGGATGAGGGGGGCGGTAGCCGGGTTGACAGGCTATGTGGCTATTGTAGGCCAGGGCCGGGACCGGCACAAATGGCGAGCTTGTGTGGGGCGGCGGCAATCTGTGTTAA
>CAZMNL010000230.1:0-5346 GCA_964567525.1 uncultured Anaerolineaceae bacterium | reverse complement strand
GGCTGGTGCGCCACCCGTTGTATCTGTTCTCCGCGCTGTATATCTGGACCTTCCCGGACATGAGCGCGGCGCAGGTCGCGTTTGCCGCTGGTTCGACGCTGTATTTCGTGGTCGGCGCGCGGTTGGAAGAGCAGCGTCTCGCGCGCGAGATCGGCCCGGCCTACGCACGCTACCGCTGCCGCGTGCCGTTCCTGATCCCGTTCATCGGCATAACCGCGCCCTGCCCGGAACCCGTCGATAGTCTCGCACCCGGCGCAGACACCACATAGCATCGGGTCGGCTCAAGCAGCAACCTGGAAGAAAGGCTCCGCCACAATGACGATTGAAGTCGGCGCGCGCGCCACCCGCACCAAAACCTTTACCGATGCCGATGTGCGCGCCTTCGCGCAAACGTCCGGCGATACCAACCCCGTCCATCTCGACGACGACTACGCCGCCGGGACACGCTTCGGGCGGCGCATTGTGCATGGGATGCTGACCGCCAGCCTGATCTCGGCAACCATCGGCAACGATCTACCCGGCGAGGGCACGATCTACATGAGCCAGAGTTTGCAGTTCAAAGCGCCGGTATATGTGGGCGACACGGTTACGGCCACTGTCGAAGTCACCGCCGTGCGCCGCCGGGTGATCACGCTGACAACGCGCTGCACGCTGGAAGATGGCACGCTCGTGATCGAGGGCGAGGCGGTCGTCATGGCCCCGTGAGCGAGTAGAGCATTCGGTTACGCTCAATTCGCCGCTTGCGTCTATAATCTGGGTTCAGGACTCCCCGCAACATTCTACTTACCGCTTTCAAAAGGAGCAATCACAGTGGAATATGTACGTTTAGGCCGCACAGGGATGAAAGTATCACGGATTTGCCTGGGCATGATGACCTATGGCACGTCGAAATGGCGCGACTGGGTGCTGGACGAAGACGAGAGCCGCCCCTTTGTTAAACGTGCGCTGGAACTCGGCATCAACTTTTTTGACACGGCGGATATGTACTCGCTCGGCGTCAGCGAAGAAGTCACCGGGCGGGCGCTGCGCGACTTCGCCAGGCGTGACGAGATCATCGTCGCCACCAAAGTCTACAACCCGATGAGCGACGATCCGAACGCGCGCGGCCTCTCGCGCAAGCATATCATGGACTCTATCGACGCCTCGCTGACGCGCCTCGGCATGGACTATGTGGACCTGTACCAGATTCACCGCTGGGACTACGACACGCCCATCGAGGAGACAATGGAAGCGCTGCACGACGTGGTGAAATCCGGCAAGGCGCGCTACATCGGCGCATCGAGCATGTGGACATGGCAGTTTGTCAAAGCCAACTACATCGCCGACCGGCGCGGCTGGACGCGCTTTGTTGCCATGCAGAACCACTACAACCTGGTCTACCGCGAGGAAGAGCGCGAAATGATCCCCTATTGCATCGAAGAGGGCATCGGCCTGATCCCCTGGAGTCCGGTAGCGCGCGGGTTCCTGGCGGGCAACCGCACCAAAGACAAAAGCGGCGAGACGCTGCGCAGCAAAACCGACGATTTCGCGCACCGCCTGTATTACGCCGACGAGGACTTCGTGATCGCCGACCGCGTGGAAGAAACCGCCGCAAATCACGGTGTCAGCCCGGCGCAGATCGCGCTGGCGTGGATGCTTAACAAGCCGCACATCACCAGCCCGATTATCGGCGCGAGCAAGATGCACCATCTCGAACAGGCGGTCGCCGCGCTCGATATCGCGCTCAGCGCGGACCAGATCGCCTACCTGGAAACCCCCTACCAGCCGCACAACGTCCTCGAACACGCCTGATACGCGCGCCCGTCTCAGCACGCCCCGGCAGCATGTCACTGGGGCGTTTTGTGCTGGTACGTACCGGTTCAACCAATGCCCGTTGATGGGTAGGCTTCACGTAGGAATTGCATCGATCACGCATATACTGGGCGTGGATTGACCCGCTTGTGATGTATTGTACAATGCAATTGTCGTCAAAAAGACGGCACGTATCACGCACGTGGAACCGTTCTGAGGAGGACGCATGTTTCCCAGGTTTAAATCAATCACCCTGATCGCCGTTGTGATGGTGCTGGCGCTGGCCGCTAATGCTATCGCCTTTGCCCAGGACGCCGAAGAGCGCGCGCCAGAAGCCGTCGTAGAAGCGTTTTACAGCGAATACCTGAGCTACTTCTACGCCAGCGAAACCGAGCCGACCTTCCCGCCGGAGGGCTGGTACCACGAAAGCGGCCTGCTAACCGCCGACTTTGTCGCGGCGCTGGACGCCTTCGAAGACCGTTACGATCCGCTGCTGTGCGCGCAGAACATCCCCACCGCTTTCCTGGTGGAAGACGCCGAACTAAGCGCCGAAGAAGACGCCGCCCGCGTAGTGGTGCGCACGGACTTCGCCAACTTCCACGCCTTCGAGATCGAACTGGTGCAGGATGAGGACGCCTGGTTGATCGATGGCGTGACCTGCCAGGAAGTCGAGCAGGACCCAGCGGGTGTGGTCAAGCAGTTCTACCTGATCTTCCTGTCCTACAACGCATGGGACGGCGAAGGCGAACGCGCGAACTTCTTCGTTGACGGAACCTACAGCGTCATCCCGCTGGTGAGCGAGGCGTTCGCTGCCGAACTGGATGAACTGAAACAGTCCGGCGAACTCGGCTACGACCCGCTGATCTGCGCGCAGGACGTGCCGGAAAGCGTCGAGGTCGTCGAGGTAGAGATCGAAGAAGGTGCGGCGGTGGTCACGGTCGAGAGCAGTTTCGAGGGGCACGGCTTCGCGGTGGAACTCGAACAGGTCGAAGACGTCTGGATCATCACCGGTATCACCTGCGGGGTGGAGTAACCGGCCACCCGGCAGCAAACAACCGTATCGAACGCCTGAGGGGAGCCGCCGCGCTCCCCTCAGTGTTTAATGCCGAGTCATCAGTTTTCAGTTGTCAGTTCAGACCAAAAACCCAGGTCCTCCACATTTCTAGAGCTATTCGTCTTCCGGCGGCGGCGGCAGCCAGCCAAACGGCGTTTCATCCTCTGGCGGACCGCCCCCCTGCGACCACTGCGGGCGCTGCGGCATCCGGAACGCGCGCAGCCCGCGCCGCCCCTCGCGCTTGACCCGTCCCAGGCGGCGCAGTTCACCGGCATAGAGCACCTGGTTACGCGGGAGTTCCTCTTGCAGCACAGCCTGCGTGATGCCGCGCGCAACGATATCGACCGGCAGCGGCGTGCGCCGCCCGAAAAACACGCGCAGAAACGGCAGCCCACCGATGCGCGACAGCAGCGTGAAAAAACGCCCGCCGCGCTGTGAGCGATCAAACAGCATCGGCGCGCGCACAATCGCCCAATGCAGGCCGCTGTTACGCAGATATTCCTCGGCTTCGCGCTTGCTGCGCAGATACTCCACCGAGATACCCGCCGGACGGTGCGCCGCGCTCAGCAGCACAAAATACGGCACACCGTCGCTGACCGCCATGCCGATTACGTTGCGCGCCGATACCAGGTTCAACTGGTGGAAGGTCAGGCCGCGTTCCGGCTGTGCGCGGATACTGCCCACTAAATGCAGCACCACGCCATACCCGCGCGAGCGCCCCTTGAGGCTGGCGGGGTTCCACACGTCGCCGGACACCATGCGCACATGGCGGCGCAGCGCCCCTAATTTTTCCTCGTGATCGGGCTGCACCAGCACGGTCACATCGGCCCCGGCTTCGACCAGCGCCGCGATCACGCGCAGCCCGGTAAAACTGGTGGCCCCGGTCACGAATACTTTGTTCCAGTTGCGCCTCGGCATCCTGCGGCTGCTCTTCCCCTCAAATGCGGTCCACAAACACGCCTCATTCTAACCAGCGGACGGGCGGTGGTCAATTGCGCGCTTGGCGGGGCCTGGCTCCAGGGTATGACCGCCGTCATGTTTGACAAGCTCCCAGAGCGTGCTATGATAGTCGCGGCGTCGAAGTTTAGACGCTAAGTCAAAGATTAGACGATATGGTTAATGGACTGATGGCGGACTCACAGAATCGACACGCACAGCGCAAAGCAGCGACCCACCAAAGCCTGATCGACGCGGCCCGCGCCCTGATCGTGGACCACGGCTATAACCATGTGGATATCCTCGACATTACCAATCACGCCGATGTCAGCAAAGCCACGTTTTATACGCATTTCCCCAACAAAGAAGCCTGTGTCCGCGAACTGATGGAACAGGGCTTCGACGCATTGGTCGAAGAACTGCTCGGCGTCGAACAGGATATCGGCCCAATGTGGGTAGAAGCTTCGCTGACGCGCGTATTCAGTTGGGCGCAGGAAAACCGCGAACTGCTGTTGATCATGGTCGGCGGGGCAGCATCATCGCAGCTCAATGTTTTCGGGCGGCAGTATATGGCGCAGGTCGTCGAGCGCACGCTGTTGTCGCGCCGCATGGTGTTTGAGGTTCCCCCAGCATATACCCCGGAAATTCAGGCCCAGGTCGTTACCGGCATCATGATTCAGATGCTTGGCTGGTGGCTGGAAAACGACACCGGCTACACGCCTGGGGAAATGGCGCTGATGGTGCGTTCCATTTTGCAGTACGGGCTGGGCGAACATGACCCATCAGCCGAAAATAAATCCGCCTCATCATAAACATCTGGCAAGGAGAACTCGCATGGTATTTGCACGCTTAGGGCGTCTGGCTACCCGCTACCGCGTGGCAATCATCGCCGCCTGGATCGCCGCCGCCGCGATCATCACGGTGATCGCGCCGAACATCGAAGAAGTCGCCAGTTCGGATACGGCGGATTTTTTACCGAGCAACGCACCGTTTAAACACGCGGCACAGGTGTATGACGCCGCTTTTCCCGGTGATGATGCGGCCAGTAATTCGCTGGTCGTGATCGACGCGCGCGACACGCCCGGCGGCGTATTTGATCGTGATGCGGCCCGCTTCGAACAGCGCATTGATACCCCTGTCGGGCACTTTATCAGCGACCTGGCCGCGTGGCTCAAAAGCGACGATGCGCCGTACAATATCGGGGCGGTGGACTATCCCACCATGAACGCCACTGCCGCCGAGTTGATGGTCGCTAACGAGAACGTCGATGACCCGGCGCTGATCAATCAGGTCGCGTTTGTGCGTGTGAGCCTGACCACCACGCCCACCGAAGAAGTCAGCAGCGAGGCGCTGGCTGCCATCGACGACTGGATCGCGGAAAACAAGCCGCAAGGGGTCACCACCTACCAGACCGGGGCCGCGCCGCTGGTGCATGATACCACGTCCTCGATCAAGACCAGCGTGGACCGCACGATCTGGGTTACGGTGGCGCTCGTGATCATCATGCTCCTGCTGGTTTACCGCTCGCCGGTCAGCCCGCTGATCCCACTCTCGGCGGTGACGGT
>CAZMNL010000229.1:4220-5348 GCA_964567525.1 uncultured Anaerolineaceae bacterium | reverse complement strand
GGGTGAGGTGAACGTAAGTCAAGCCCAACACACGACTTGTTAAATAGCCTCTAAACCCGCCCAGGGCGACTTTAGAAAGTCGCCCCTACAAAAACCGCAGGGTTATTTCCGCCAACGTGTACTAGGCGGCAGGCGCATTGGTTTTTCCGGCGTAAGTCGTCCGTTTTCGGGGGTTCGTTTTGAGATATCACCCCGGCGGATTGGCTGTCACTGTCAACTGACGTTACGCAGGCATCGCTTTTTTGCGTGACTTTACCTCACCCCTATAATCCCGCGCGTGCGAAGCACGCACCTCCATGCATGGAGAGGGGACTTAAGCGGGCGACGGTCTCCCCCTCTCCGCGCGTGGAGAGGGGGCCGGGGGATGAGGTTTTTTAATTCGCCAACTGACAACTGTGAACGGCATAACTTCTTATAAGGATAATCAGGACTTATGTGGAACAATATTTCAATTCTTCTGGGAGCCGCCGCGCCGCTGGTATTGATGCTGGTGTTGTGGATGGTCGCGCAGATCAGCCGCCGCTTTGGTGAGGTCACGCGCCACCCGCCGTATTACCGCATCTTTTACGTGGCAATGGGCCTGATGTCGCTGCCGCTGCTGGTGCGCCTGCTGTCTATCGGCCTGACCGAACGGCAGTTGCGTGACCTGGGCGGCAACACGCCCGAAGCGCTGCTGCATGATATACCGCTGGCGGTCAGCATTGCGCTGACGCTGGCGATCACCTGGCGCTACTGGGGCTGGCTGGTCTATGCGCGCGAGGGCGAACCCCGGCACACCGCGCGCCACCGGTCCGACTCCGCGCCGTCATCCAGGAAACAGCCCTGATGAGCCGGACCCCTATCCCGCAGCCATTAGTCAACCCGGCTGCATGGCCGGAAGCTCCCGAAGCGATCCTGCTGATTGGCAGCGCAGACGGGATCATCCGTTTTGCCACGCCTGCGGTCGCGGCCTATTACGGCTACAACCTCGCTGACCTGGTAGGGCGTTCGGCGCTGGACTTTCTCGACCCGGAGAGCGTCGAACACGTCAGCTTTATCTGGCGCATGTTCTGCGAAAACTCGCACCTGCGTTCCTACGAGATTCACGCGGTAGCAATCGCCCAAAACGGGCGGCGCGTGCCGGTGCGC
>CAZMNL010000229.1:0-4210 GCA_964567525.1 uncultured Anaerolineaceae bacterium | reverse complement strand
CGGACGCGGATCAATTCCTGCTGGTGCATCACGTGCTCGATCACCTGCGCGACCGGCTGGACACACTTTACACGATCATCAGCTCGCTGTCCGGCGCGCCGGACCTCGGCGAACTGTCCGACACTGTGCTGCGCGAGATTCACCGCCTGATCCCGTGCCAGACCAGCACGTTTTTTATGCTGGAACCGGACGGCAGCGTACAGGTGCGCCGCTGGCAGGCGGACGCGATCACGGTCGCGCGCTCGCTGCCCGCCGATCACCTGCCGGAATACCCGGTCAGCCGCGAAATGCGCGAAACCGGTCAGCCGGTGCTGATCACCGACACGTACACCGATGAACGCTGGATGTCCGTCCCCGGCATACGCCCGATCCGTAGCTGGTTGGGCGCGCCGCTGTACCATCGCGGCGACTACCTGGGCGAACTCACGCTTGACAGCCCGGACGCGGGCGCGTTCAACGACGAAGACGCCGAACTTGCGCAGGCGTTGGCGATCCAGGTGGCGGCGGCCATGCACAACGTGCGCCAGTTCGAAGCCGGGCAGCGCCGCGCCAAGCGGTTCCAGGCGCTCAGCGAGGTCAGCGCGGCGATCAACCGGCTGGAACTTAACGAGGTGCTGGAACTGGTCTACCGCAAGATTAGCGCGCTGATGAAAACCGATGCCTTTTTCATCGGGCTGTACACGCCGGAAACGCACATGGTGCGCATTGCCGGGTTTTACGACCGGGAACAGCGGCTCGCCGACGTGATGATCCCGGCGCAAAATGGCCTGACCGCGCACGTCCTGCGTGACCGCCGCAGCCTGATCATTCAGGATACCCGCGATCACCCGCTGATCCCGCAGGCCGTGCAGTTCGGCGAGGTGCCGCGCAGCGTGATGATCATCCCGCTGATCGCCCAGGATGAGATCGCCGGTGTGATCTCGGTGCAGAGTTACGATCCCTACGCCTATCCCGACGATGACGTAACCCTGCTGGAAGCCATCGCCGACACGGTGGCGACCGCCGTAAGCAACGCGCAGCTTTACGACCAGACCACCACGCAGCTACACGCCATCGAAACGCTGCACCGCGTCAGCCTGGAGTTTGCCTCCGCGCAGCCGCCCGGCACGATTGCGGCGCGCATCATCGAGGCGGCGCTGCACCTGCTGGGACCCACTGAGGCGCGGCTGCACCTATGCGAGAATCCCCCCTGGGAACCGGCTTGCTGGGTAGGATGCCTTCACCCTGACACCCACACGCCGGACATCACGCGGCTGCCGCAGCCGTTCCCCGGCGCGCGGGCGACGTGTGACGAAGATAACCGCGCGCCGCAGTTCATCACGCACCTGGACGACGACACCGGCCAGGCTGCGCAGTTCGGCACGGACTGGCCCGTGCGCGCCGCCGTGATCCATCCCATTGAGCGTGAAGAACAGATTTTTGGCACGCTGGCGCTGCTGTTCGCGCAGCCCTACACCGCCCGCACGAACGACCGCCGCGTGATCGAGATGCTGTGTTTGCAGGCAGCCAGCGCGTTTGAGAACGCACACCACACGGTCACGCTCACGCGCCGCTTGCAAGAGGTGATCGCACTGCACGAACTGGCGCGCCGCGTCAGCGAACTGGACACGCTCGACGACATCCTGAATACGGTGGTGCATACCGTGCGTGACGCGCTGGGCTGCAAGTCCGCGAGCGTGGCGCTGCTGGAAGACGACGGCTACACGGTCACGCTGCGCGCCGGGGCCGGGCTGGATTCTGCCTACATCGACGGGCAAACCTTCGCGCTGGGCGAACCGGTCGCCGGGGCGGTGGTCGAACAGGGCCGCGCGATCTACGTGTGCGATACGTGCGCCGATGCGGACTTCCGCATCATCGATCCCGACGTGCGCGCGCTGATGTCCGTGCCGCTGACCGTGCAGCGCCGCACCATCGGCGCGCTGAACATCGACGCGGCGCAGCCGGACGCCTTCGACGCGCATCACGAGCGCGTGCTGACCATTGCGGGCGGGCAGATCGCCGCCGCGATTGAAAATCTGCGCCTGCTGGAACAGACGCGCCAGCACGCCGCCGAACTTGCCGACGCGAACGCGGCGCTGGCCGCCCAGGACGAACTGCGCCGTGAGTTGATGTTCCAGGTCAGTCACGATCTGCGCGGCCCGCTGCAAATTGTCTTCGGCTATACCGATATGCTGTACAGCGATATGTTTGGCGAAACCACCGCCACGCAGAAAGAAATGCTGGCGCTGGTGATCAAGCGCAGCAAGTCGATTGAGCGCCTGACGCACGATATCCTGGCCGCGCGCCCGATCAGCCGCGAAATGCTCGAACTGGAGCGCGTGGACCTGACCGAACTCTGCCAGCAGGCGCTCACCGACGCACAGATGATGCACCGCGATTCGCGGTATACTTTCGCGGGCGACCTGCTGCCGGAGTCGCTGCCGGTCAGGGCCGACTATCACCGGTTGAGCCGCGTATTTGACAACCTGATTGGCAATGCGGTTAAATTCTCGCCAGAGGGCGGCACGATCCGCCTGAAAACCAGTCTGGACCGCGCGAACGGCATGGCGCAGGTTGCCATCAGCGACGAGGGCATCGGCATCGTGGCGGACAAGCTGCCCTACATTTTCGAGCGTTTTTACCGGGGCGACCGCACGTTCCGCAAGCAGTTTGAAGGATCGGGACTGGGCCTGTACATTGTTCAGCAAATTGTCGAAGCGCACGAGGGGCGTATCTGGGTCGAAAGCCAGGACGGCAGCGGCAGCACCTTTACTTTTGCGCTCCCCCTGGCAGAAAGGTAATCATCTTGGCCTTCAATGTGCATACCGTCATCGACCGTGACAGCACCACCTGGCGCGCGATGGCCGCCTGGCCCAAGATCGAGCTGCACCGCCACCTGGAAGGCTCGATCCGGCTGCCCACGCTGATCGAAGCAGCGCAGCAATACGACATCGAACTGCCCGCCTACGACGTGGAATCCCTGCGCCCGTATGTGCAGGTCACGGAGCATGACGAGGCCAGCGCGTTTGTCTTCCTGAGCAAGTTTGACGTGCTGCGTAAGTTTTACTGTTCGATGGACATCATCCGGCGCATTACGTGGGAAGCCATCGAAGACGCCGCGCGCGATAACGTGCGCTACATGGAGCTGCGCTTTACGCCGCACGCACTCGCCCGCCAGAACAACTACAGCTACCGCGACGTGATCCTGACGGTCTGCGAAGCGATTGCCGACGCGCAGCAGGCGTTTGATATCGTGGTGCGCCTGATCATCTCGGTGAACCGGCACGAGAGCATCACCATCGCGCACCGCGTATTGGACGCGGCGCTGGCGCTCAACCGCCCGGAGATCGTCGCGCTGGACCTTGCCGGGCAGGAAGTCGGGCACTCGGCGCGCCCGTTCCGCGCGCTGTTCCTGCGCGCGCAGGAAGCCGGGCTGCATACCACCGTTCACGCCGGGGAATGGGACGGGCCGGACAACGTGCGCGAGGCAATTGAGGTGCTCAACGCCGAGCGCATCGGGCACGGCGTGCGTGCCATCGAGGATTCGCGCGTGGTCCAACTGGTGCGCGAGCGCGGTATCACGCTGGAAACCTGCCCCACCAGCAACATGCAGAGCGGCGTCGTCCCGCACCTGAAGAATCACCCGCTCGCCGACCTGACCTACCTGAACACGCGCACGACGATCAACACCGACGATCCGGCGCTGAGCAACATCTGCCTGACCGATGAACTGGTGCTGGCGCACGTCGGGCTGGGGATGCCGCTGGCGCAGATCAAAAAGTGCGTGATGAACGCGGCGTTCTCCGCCTTCCTGCCTGCTGACCAGCGCGAGCAGTTGATCGCGGAGTTCCGCCACGCGATGGGCCTGGACGACACGATCCACAAAAAGCCGTGGTAGGGGGGAGTCGTCAGGTTGGAGTCGTCAGTAGACAGTTTTCAGTGGTCAGTGGTCAGTGGTCAGCCGCCCGCCCGACGGTGAATCCGTCGGGCTACATGTCCGCTGGACCGCAGAGCGGCCCGCTGATCCGGACAGGTTGCCCCGTTCACGGGGCTTTCGACCTGTAGCCCGGTGGCTTTAGCGCCGGGCGACGCTGCGACCTCGCGCGAAAATATCGAACGTGTCTGGTTCGGTTCGCCGACGGCTCAAGCCCGTCGGCTACGGCGCATAAAAACCCACTAAGTAGGCGTGCAAAAATGAGTCCGCGTTTTCGAAAGTTCTTTTTGCTTTACC
>CAZMNL010000228.1:0-5384 GCA_964567525.1 uncultured Anaerolineaceae bacterium | reverse complement strand
GGCGGGTTCGGGGCGTGTGCGTTCCTGGGCTGCCGGGCGTTCCGGGGTTGGCTCGCGGCCTGGTGCGCTGGCAGCGGTTGGAGCCGCAGCGGGTTTAGCAGTAGGACGCGGCCTGGGTCTGTCCGGCGGCAGCGGGATCGGCAGTTCCAGCAGGTAGATCGAGGGGCGCGGTTCACCGGGCGGCAGCGGTTCGGCGGAACCGGGATGGCGCGGCTTGTCCTCGACTGGAGGCTTGTACATGAATTTGCGCTTTGTCGCGCGCTCCAGGATTTCTTCACTGAAGCCGATGATCAGCACGGCGGGGAGTTCGACGATCAGCACGGTGGCAAACGCCAGCGTGAGGCGCTCCAACCCGACCACCACCGATTCCTGATAGGTTTCGAGCAGTTGTTCCCCGGTGCCGATGATGATCAGGAGGATGACGACGACGGTAAACGCCCCAATGATCAGCGGCCAGCCCTGGCGATCCGCCGGGGTGGGCAGCATGGCGTTACTGATGGCAAACAGCAGGTACAACCACAGGTAAAAATCCGGCGCGCTGGCAAGTTCGCGCAGCGCCGCGCTCATCATCGCAGAATCCCCGTTGAGGATCGCTTCGATCAACTCGTCCAGGTTCAGAATGTAGTTGCTGATGATCCAGATCAGCGCCAGCCCGGTGACCAGCGGGGCGGCCCCGATGATCGCGGCGGCGACGCGGTTGGTTTCCTTAATCTGCACGAAATCCAGGCGCAGTGTGCCGTCTTTTTGCGGTTCCGGCCAGACGCGAATGCTTTTAGTATCGATGTTGAGCGCGCCCGCCACAAGCCACTGTACCACCTCGTGGACAAATACACCGGGAGCCAGCAGGATGTAGTACAGGATGGTGGCGCTTTTGTCGTCGTTGGTTAGCAACCAGCCCACACCGTAGAGATGGCTTTGAATCCATTTCTCGATGTAGACCAGCGGGATCAGGACCGCCGCCAGCCCAAACCAGGGTGTGAGCAGGTCGCTAACGTTGACTTCCATTGACTATCAGGGGCTAGCCCAGTCCTTTGGCCTCGCCCGCCAGCCGCACGAGCGCGACAAACGAGTCTTCCTTGAGCGACGCGCCGCCGACCAGCGCGCCGTCGATGTGCGGCTGGCTCATGTACTCGACCATGTTGTCGGGTTTTACGCTGCCGCCGTACTGAATGCGCATGGCGTCGGCGTGGTCGTTGTCGTAAAGTTCCGCCAGGATCGCGCGAATCGAGCCGATGATCGCGTTGGCTTGTTCGGCGCTGGCGCTCTTGCCGGTGCCAATCGCCCAGATCGGCTCGTAGGCGACCACGATGTTTTGCAGCGCATCCGCCGGGATACCGTCGAAGGCCGCGCGAATCTGCTTGCCGACGAATTCTTCGGTCTGCCCGGCTTCGTTGATGTCCAGGCTCTCGCCGACGGCGATGATCGGGCGCAGGCCGTGTGCGAGCGCGGCTTTGGCCTTCTTGTTGACCATTTCATCGGTCACTCCCTGGTATTCGCGCGTTTCCGAATGCCCGATGATCACGTATTTTACCAGTCCTTGCAGCATTGCGGGGGAAATCTGGCTGGTGTATGCGCCGTTTTCTTCCCAGTGGACATCCTGCGCACCGACGGCGATATCAGTGGCGGCTAATGCCTGCATGACCGCTTCCAGCGCGACATACGGCGGGCAGACGACGCGCTCCACCGCGGGGAAGGCCATCAGGTCATCCTTGATGGCGGTGACGAAGCGTACCGCTTCGGCGGGGGTTTTGTACATCTTCCAGTTGCCAGCAATAATGGGCGTTCGCATAAAATCAGTCTCCTCTTGGGATACGGGTGTAAAGGGACAGGTCCGGCAGGAATCAGCCTGCCGGCTGCTCGTTCATCAACTGCTCTACGGCCTCGATCACCCAGCGGGGCGCATCATCCAATGCGCGGGCGCTTTGCAGGTTGTCGAGGGCGAGTTCAGTCTGGTCTATTTTAAGGTAGTACAGGCCGCGAACCAAGTACAATTCGGCTATTTCTTCCGGAGTGTCAATTTCTTCCAGCTTATTACCCGCTTGCCGCGTATATAGCGTGCGGTCTGACTCTAGCAGTGCCAGCACATGGATCATCTGTGCTGCTAATGTATCTTTGCGCTGCGTGCTATAGACCGAGGTCGCCAGGCGTGCGCGTTCCGGGTTTTCCTGCGTTTGGGTGAACAGGTATTTCCCGGCTTGTTCGCGCACAGCCTGCGACAGATCGTCGCTGGATAGTACTTCCAGGTAGAGCAGGAATGCAAGTTCGGCGTGTTGCTGTGTGTCCATGTGGTGGGCAATCGCGCCCAGCACGGCGGGGGGAACATCGAGCGTATCAACTGCCTGGAAGACGTTTTGCAATGCATTTGCTGTGTCACCGGCTTCGAGTTGAGTCATGCCTTGTTCAAAATCGCCCATCGGATCGCCGGGAGCCTGTTCCAGCCATAGCCGTATTTCATCAGCGGTCATTGTTTGCGGGTTCGTGCCCTGGGGTTTGGGCGGTTTGCCCTGGTCGGGCGCAGCGTCTACGGTGTCGCTGACGCTCCAGGGGCGCGAGTCGGGATCGGACACGGCGCGAGCGATAATAAACAGACTGGCAAGGCAGGTCAGCAGTAGCAGCCCTACTCCCCCCAGAATCCACAGATTCGCGCGGCGGCGGTGGGCTTCTTGCGGTGTGAGCGTCTGGTGTTGGGTATAGGCGACCGGTGCGGGGATGCCGACATAATAGACCGGTGTCGATCCGGGTGGGGGGGCGTCATGCCGCGCGGCTGGTGCTGCGCTGAGTTCCGTCACGCCCACGTCCTGTACGGCGCGGCGAAAATCCGCGATCAGGTCGGCAGCCGATTCGTAGCGCTGATCGGGTTCCTTCGCCAGCGCGCGCAGCAGCACATGCTCGACCGCTGGCGGGACCTGGGAATTGACCTCAGTGGGCAGCGGCAGCGCCTTGTAGATGTGATCGTGGACGATAGCATAGGGCGTATCGGCGTTGAACGGCACACGTCCGACCATGATCTCATACAACACGACGCCCAGCGAATAAATATCTGTGCCGGGGCCGAGATGGTAATCGCCTTTGGCCTGTTCCGGCGAGATATACTGCGGCGTACCCAGCATCATATCCTGGCTGAGCGTCGATTCACCCGCCTGGGCGATGCGCGCCAGCCCGAAATCCGCGATATAGGAGATACCCTGGCGATCCAGCATGGTGCTTGAGGGCTTGATGTCGCGGTGCAGGATGCCCTGTCCGTGCGCATAGGCGAGCGCTTGTGCGACGGCGTCCATAATGCGGATAGTTTCGTCCAGCGCCAGCGGGCCGCGCTTGAGGCGCGCTTTGAGCGTTTCGCCCTCGACAAACTTCATTACCAGGTAAGGGCTGCCCTGGTGATCGGCAAAATCATAGATCGGGATGATGTGCGGGTGATCCAGTCTGGCGACGATCTGCGCCTCGCGTTTGAAGCGTTCCAGGAAATTGGGGTCTTCTTTAAACGCGGTGTGCATGACCTTGATCGCCACATCGCGCTGCAAGTTGACGTGATGCGCTTTGTAGACGGTCGCCATGCCGCCCTGACCGAGCTTGTCGGCTATGTGGTACGGGCCAACTGTATCCCCTGCTTGAAACATTATATTGCCCTCTAATCACGCCGTTGCGTTTGCTTGCTACCAACAGGCAGTTTGTTTGTATTATATGCCAGCGATGTTACCTGTTGGAAAAGGAATTGCTAGCGATTTGTAAATTCCGGCGGGCTGGCACGCCCGCCGGAACGCGTATCGCGTGATTAGCGGTCGTTCAGCGCCACAACACCCGGTAGTTCCTTACCTTCGAGCAGTTCCAGGCTCGCGCCGCCACCGGTCGAGATGTGCGACATGCGCTCGTCGAGACCGGCCTGGGCCACCGCCGCCGCCGAGTCGCCGCCGCCGATGATCGTCGTCGCGCTGGATTCGGCCAGGATTTCGGCGATCTGGAAAGTGCCTTTGGCGAAGTTCGGCATTTCAAACACGCCCATCGGGCCGTTCCAGACGACGGTCTTGGCGTCGCGCAGCACGCCCCGGAAGACTTCTACCGTACCGGGTGCAATATCGAGCACGCGCCAGCCTGCCGGCACACCCTCGGAGATTTTGATCGTCTTGCGTTCGGCATCGTTATCAAACGCATCAGCGATGACAACTTCTTCCGGCAGGACCAGCTTGCCGCCAGCGTTCTCAAGCAGCGCTTTGGCCGTGTCGATGGCGTCGGTTTCGACCAGCGAGTCGCCCATCGCGATGCCCTGCGCCGCGAAGAACGTGTTCGCCATGCCGCCGCCGATCAGCAGCGTGTCGCACTTGCTCAGCAGGGACTCGATCACGGCGATCTTATCCGAGACTTTCGCGCCGCCCAGAATCGCCACAAAGGGGTGTTCCGGGCTTTCGACCGCGTTCGCCAGGTAGTCAAGTTCTTTCTGCATCAGGAAGCCGCTGACTGCCGGGAGGTGCTGCGTGATGCCCTCAGTTGATGAGTGCGCCCGGTGTGCGGAGCCGAAGGCGTCATTCACATATACGTCGCCCAGTTCGGCAAGTTGCGCGGCCAGGTCGGGATCATTTTTCTCTTCACCCGCATGGAAGCGGGTGTTTTCCAGCAGCAGTACGCCGCCGTCCGGCGTGGCTTGGGCGGCCTGTTTCGCCACATCGCCAACACAGTCTTCCGCGAAGGTCACATCTACGCCCAGCAGTTGCGCGAGTACCGGCACGACTGGCTTGAGCGAAAACTCCGGCTTGGCTTGACCTTTCGGACGGCCCAGGTGCGACATCAGCGCGATATAGCGCGGCTTTTGTTCGAGGATGTATTGCAGGGTCGGGATCGCGGCGCGGACGCGCGTATCATCGGTAACTTTGCCATCTTTTACCGGCACGTTGAAATCCACGCGCACCAGTACGCGCTTGCCGGTCAGATCGATATCACGGATTGTTTTTTTGTTCACGGCTTGTGCTCCTGTCAAACTAACAAGATAAAAGGGGCAGGGCGCTTTGGCCCGTGCCCCTGTGTGATGCAGTCTGCATGTACCCGATAGAGTCGCGGCTATGCGGTTTAGAGCTTGTCGGCCATCAGTTTCGCCAGGTCGGCGGTGCGGACGGAGTAGCCCCATTCGTTGTCGTACCAGGCCAGCAGCTTGATCATCGTGCCCTGGAAGACCTGGGTGAAGCCCGCATCGACGATGGTCGAGTTGTCATCGCCGATGAAGTCGCAGGACACCAGTTCGTCGGTTTCGAAGCCGAGGATACCCTTCAGCGGGCCTTCCGCTGCGGCCTTGAACTTGGCGTGCAGGTCTTCGGTGGTGGTTTCTTTTTCGACTTCCAGCACGCAGTCCACCAGCGATACGGTGGGGGTCGGGACGCGCACAGAGATACCGTCGA